>NZ_AMPR02000185.1:0-6008 GCF_000307735.3 Cupriavidus sp. HPC(L)
CGCCGAACGGAAGCATGCGCGGCGCCAGCGCTGCCACGCCCAGCCCCGCCATCACCGCCGCGGCCACGGCCGCGACGCCGCCGCCGACGAAGATCTCCTGCCAGGGCACGGCTGCCGCATCGAGGCACTGCGCCGCCATCGCGCGCACGCCGCACGGCTCGGCCAGCGTGGCAAGCGGCAGCGGCTCGTCTGCCCGATGCTGCCAGCCCGGTGCGGCGAACCAGCCGAATTTCTCTTCGGCCAGCACTTGCCCGTCGCTGCGCCCCGCATGCAGCCGGACGATCACCGTATCGAGTTCGCGGCGGTCGAAGCTCTGCAGCAGTTCGCCCGACGAACCGATGCGGATCTCGATCAGCAACTCCGGATCCTGGGCATTCATGCGGGCGATCAGCGTGGGCAGCTCGGGGCCGGCGACATGGTCGCTGATGCCGATGGTCAGCCGCTGGCGCCCGCCGGCCAGAGCCGACAACGCGCGATCGTGCGCTTCCAGCAGTTCGCGGGCGTGTTCCAGAAAGGCCGCTCCGCTCGCAGAAAGCTCGACGTAGCGGGGCGTGCGCTCGATCAGCCGGAAGCCCAGCCTGTCTTCCAGCCGTTTCAGTTTCAGGCTGACCGCGGCCTGCGTGGTTTGCATCGCTTCGGCGGCCAGCGTGAAGCTGCCAAGTTCGGCGATGCGGACAAAGGCCTGGACGGCATCGAGATCCAGAGGCCGGCTATTCATTTCAATCTCTTATTGATGAAATAACTGTCCATAGCATAGCGAAATAAATAGGATGGCAGCACGACAACCACCAGGGAGCCGCCATGCCGCTCGTCCATATCGCGATGCGTGCCGGAAAGCCGGACGCATATCGCCAGGCCATCTTCGATAGCGTCTATCGCGCACTGCGGGAAACGTTCAATGTGCCCGAAGACGATCAATTCATGACCATCACCGAGCATGAGCCGGCGAACTTTCGCTATGGCGCGTCCTATCTCGGCGTCGCGCGCAGCGACGACCTGGTCTTCATCCAGATCACGGCCAACAACACGCGCACGTTGGAGCAGAAGAAGGCGCTGTTCCGGCGCACCGCCGACTTGCTCGGCGATCGCCCCGGTATCCGGCCGGAGGATGTGTTCGTCAGCCTGGTCGAGGTGGCGAAGGAGAACTGGTCATTGGGCCACGGGCTCGCGCAATACGCCTGAGCCGCTTGCGGCAAGGGCGCCGGCGGTAACGTGCCCGAGGGGGCAGGACCTTGAGGGCGAGGGGCAAGCGAAGGGCGTAAAAAAACCGCCTCGGGGGCGGTGGATTCTTGCGACGCTGTCGCCGGCTTCGATCGGTTGGTTGCGGGGGCAGGATTTGAACCTGCGACCTTCGGGTTATGAGCCCGACGAGCTGCCAGACTGCTCCACCCCGCGTCCGTCGAAGAAGTGATTATATGGCAAACGCTTTCGCAATGCAACAGCAGCTTTGACCAAAGTATCGCGTGCCGCATTTCAAGCGGTCACGGGCGCCGCATTGCCGTTCGGGCGTTCCCACATCGCCGCCTCGAACTCGAAATTCTCGCGTTGCAGCAGATCGTCCCGTTGCCAGATCACGCGGTCGGGCCGCACCGTCAGCATCCAGGTGGTGGTGACCAGCGGCGCCGGCGCGGAGAAGGCCAGCGGCGTCAGCACTGCGGCGCAGTGGCCCTGGCCGGGATCGCGCACCGAGCGGTAGCGGATCAGCCCGAGTCCGGCCTCGCGCGCGACACGGGCAAAGGCCTGGCAGCCGTCGTAGTGCACCGGGTCCTGCCATTGCGCGGCGTCGCGTGCGAACGGCGCCTCGTCCAGCGCAACGCCTTCTGTACGCACGCCGACCTGGAACAACGTCTGCGCGCGCGCATCGATGCGCGGCAGCGCGGGGCTGTCGCGCAGGAAGCGCCAGCGCCAGTAGCCCAGTTCCGCGCAGGCGGTGCGGATCTCGTCCGCGCCATAGAACACGCCGGGATCGTGGGCCGCGCGAAAGCGCGAGCCCCACGGCGACGGCGGATAGCGGAACGGCGTGAACAGCAGATAGTGAAGATGGCGGGCGTAGGAGGGGACTGCCGGCTTGCCGGCATCGAGCACGGCTTCCAGCACAGCCTGCTCTTCGAGGCTGTCGACCAGCGGCATCGTGGAAACCACATGCTGGGCTTCCACCGCCCGCCACAACGTGAGCGCAAACGGCTTGCGCTCAGATGCGACCGCGGGTGGCGTCCAGGTAGTGAACGACACGAACGAGGCCTTCGGTAGTGCGGATCAGTTCGAGCGGCTTGCCGCCCAGCGCGAGGTTGTCATTGGCCAGCCACAGCCGGGCCTGGTCGCCATGTCCGAGGATGGCGTCGAGGGAGCGGAACAGCCGCACGAACAGCACGCCGAACTCCCATTCCTTGCGGTGGTTGTCCAGTACGTAATGGCCGGAAGCCATGCGCGAGACGGAAGCCGTGCTGATGCCGAGCACGCTGGCGACCACGGCCTGGCTGATTCCGAGGAAGCCGGCCGCGCGCATCACGGCCTTGGTCAGGGTCGCCCCGGCATCCGGGGCGCCGACGGGAAGCTGCTGCCGAAGTTGCTTGGTCTGCATCGCCATGCTCCTGTTTCCTTGGAAACATTATAGGCTACTTGTTTCGCAAGGGAAGCAGGAAAACCACGTTTGCGGGGGATTCCTTGCGTACGCCGGTTCGACAGCCGGCGTTCGCAAGCCGTTCCCGGGCTGCCCGGGACAGGCCGAAACGACTTGCCGGCAGGGCCGCCACCGGCGATGAAATAGAGTGCGATCCCGGCCGGGGAAGGCCTCGCACGGCCGTAGCGACCAGGAATCAGGCGCCGGCGTCCTGCAGCACCGTCTGCAGCGCCTGCAGCGAGGCGTCGAGACTCTGGCCGCTGGTGTCGATGATGGCGTCGGCCCGCGAGTAGAGCGGGGTGCGCGCCTGCAGGATGCGGCGCAGATCGGCCATGGCCTCGCTGTTGCCCTGCATCGGCCGCATATCGCCCTGCGCGACCACGCGCGCCATGTGCTCCTCGGGCGAGGTCTTGACCCAGACCGTGTAGCAGTTGGCCAGCAGCAGATTGAAGGTGGCCGGCTCCGACACCAGGCTGCCCGGCGTCGCCAGCACCAACCGCTCGTGTTCGCGCAGCACGCGCTCCAGTGCCCGCAGCTCGTAGCGGCGGTAAGCGGCCTGGCCGTACAGCGAATGGATTTCCGACAGCGTCGCGCCGGCCTCCTGTTCGATCGCGCCGTTCAGCTCGACGAATGGCAGCTCGCGCGCGGCGGCCAATGCCCGGCCCAGCGTCGATTTGCCGGCGCCGCGCAGGCCGATCAGCGCGATCCGCTGATGGCGGGCGTCGAACGGCGCCGACGGCGCCAGCGCATTGCGGCAGGCCTCGCGCACGCGCGCCAGATCGGCCGGCGGCAGTTGCGCCAGCCATTGCAGCAGCTGGCCGAACTCGGCGGCGCGCGCGCCGTTGCCGCCGTCGGCCTCGGCCAGCACTACCGGCAGCGGCACGTTGAGCGCCGCCGCCACCTGGCGCAGCAGCAGCACGGAGGCATTGCCGGTACCCGTTTCCAGATTGGCGAGATAGCGTTCGGAGACGCCGGCGCCGCGCGCCAGATCCTTGCGCGACATGCCGCGGGCCGCGCGCAGCGAACGGATGCGCTCGCCCAGCTGGGTCAGATACGGATCGCGCTCGCCGGGCTGGCGTGGCTCGGCGTCGGACAAGGGCGCAGTAGCTTCGGTGGCGCGGCGCATCTCGGACATGGGTTCGATGGAAGGGCAGCGACGGGCGCTGGGTGCGGCATTATAGGGCACACGAACCGCAAACTCCGGGTAGACCCCGAGCCTGTTTCACTGCCATATAGTGCATTCCTGAGCTTGCATCTTAGTAGATGTGCAATAAAATGCATCAACAACGACAAGGTGCTGCAGCCAAGCCCCCACACAGCTGCCAGACCAGCGCCACATCAGCGACACATCAGCGCCACATCAGCGCTCCACAACCGCCGCTGGCGCACGCACCAACGGCCGACAAGAGGCCGCCCTCGGGCCGCCCAAGGAGTGAGACATGACGTCCCCGACCGCTTTGCCGGCGCGTTACAACGCCGCCGCCGATCTGCTGTCGCGCAATCTGGATGCCGGCCGGGGCGACAAGCTGGCCTATCGCGACGACACCGCCACGCTGACCTTTGCCGAGCTCGATGCGCGCAGCCGGGGCTTCGCCGGCGCGCTGCTGGCGGCCGACGTGCGGCCCGAGGAGCGGCTGCTGCTGTGCGCGCTCGACACGATCGATTTTCCGGTAGCGTTTCTGGGCTCCCTGCTGGCCGGGGTGGTACCGGTGGCGGTCAATACGCTGCTGACGGTGGATGACTACGCCTACATGCTGGAGCACAGCGGCGCGCGCGCCGTGGTGGTCTCCGCGCCGCTGTTGCCGGCCTTGCGCGAGGCGGCGCAGCGCGCCGGGGTCGAACCGCTGTGGATCGTCGCGGCGCCGCTGCCCGCCGATGGGCGGCTACCGCTAGGCGAGGAGCCGGCGGCGGCGACCGTGGCGGGCCTGGCCGTCAGCGGTACGCCGCTCGCGCACGCTGCCGCGACGGGGCCCGACCACATGGCGTTCTGGCTCTATTCGTCCGGTTCGACCGGACGGCCGAAGGGAACCGTCCATACCCACGGCAACCTGTTCCATACCGCCGATCTGTATGCCCGCCAGGTGCTGGGCCTGCGCGAGGACGACGTGGTGTTCTCCGCCGCCAAGCTGTTCTTCGCCTACGGGCTCGGCAACGCCTTGACCTTTCCGCTGTCGGTCGGCGCCACCACGGTGCTGATGGCGGAGCGCCCGACGCCGCAGGCGGTATTCCGCCGCCTGACCGAACAGCGGCCGACGGTGTTCTGCGGCGTGCCGACGCTGTTCGCCGGCATGCTGGCCGCGCCTGACCCGCCGTCGCGCGAGGCGGTCGCGCTGCGCGTCTGCACCTCGGCCGGCGAGGCCTTGCCGCGCGATATCGGCGAACGGTTCCGCGCCCATTTCGGCTGCGACATCCTCGACGGCATCGGCTCGACCGAGATGCTGCATATCTTCCTGTCGAATCGTCCCGGCGACGTGCGCTACGGCACCACGGGCAAGCCCGTGCCCGGCTACGAACTGAAACTGCTGGACGACGCCGGCCGGCCCTGCGCCGCGGGCGAGATCGGCGATCTCTTTATCAAGGGCCCCTCTGCCGCGCTGATGTACTGGGGCAATCGCGACAAGACCCGCGATACCTTCGTCGGCGAATGGACCCGCAGCGGCGACAAGTACCTGTGCGATGCCGATGGCTATTACGTCTATGCCGGGCGCAGCGACGACATGCTGAAGGTCGGCGGCATCTACGTGTCGCCGTTCGAGGTCGAGGCGGCGCTGGCGCGGCATCCGGCGGTACTGGAGGCCGCCGTGATCGGCGTCGAGGATGCCGATCGCCTGGTCAAGCCCAAGGCCTACGTGGTGCTGCGGCCGGGCCATGCCTGGCACGAAGGCATGGAGGCCGAGCTGCAGGCCTTCGTCAAGCGCAGCCTGGCGCCGTACAAGTACCCGCGCCGGATCGAATGCGTGGCCGAGCTGCCCAAGACCGCCACCGGCAAGATCCAGCGCTTCCGCCTGCGGCAGCGCGAGCAGCAGGCGCGCGATGCCGCGTCGGACGCGGCGGGCGCGTCGGACACGGCGGGCGCGTCGGACACGGCGGGCGCCATCCCTTCGCCATCCACGCCATGAGACAGGGTAAGCCGCGATATCCCCGAGGCCCACGCGTCATTACACTCGGGCGCGAGCCGGTGGCCGGGGCAAGCCAGGCAGGGCCGGCGCCGGGTTCCACTGCATTGACGCCATCCATGGCGGGGTTTATAACGGCGAAAACTTCAAACCTAAAATAATTTGGCGCCGCACCGCCTCGGCAGCCGGCGCCGCCGCACCGTCGAGCGAGCGAACCGCTTGAACCACCAGGAGGAGACATCCATGCATCGCTTCATCTCGCGCCGCCTGGC
>NZ_AMPR02000184.1:0-6014 GCF_000307735.3 Cupriavidus sp. HPC(L)
GCCCGAGTTGCCGCGTTTGCCGATCGTGCTGCATTCGCGCGTCAGGGACGGCCGGCCGCGGGATGCGCTGGCCGCGCTCGGTGCCGCGTTCCGTAGCGCGGTGCGCGGCTAGGCTGCCTGTGCGGCGCCGCCGTTCGGGATCGCCCTGCCGCCCCCGGGCCCGGTGATAAACTGCGCCCATTCCTCCCGGACCGAATCCATGAAATTCTGCTCGAACTGCGGCCATGCGGTCGTGCTGCGCATTCCCGATGGCGACAACCGGCCGCGCCATCTCTGCGATCAATGCGGCACCATCCATTACGTCAATCCGCGCAATGTGGTCGGCACGGTTCCGGTCTGGGAAGACAAGATCCTGCTGTGCAAGCGCGCGATCGAGCCGCGCTACGGATTCTGGACGCTGCCGGCGGGCTTCATGGAGATCGGCGAGACCACCGCGCAGGCCGCCGCACGCGAGACGCTGGAGGAAGCCGGCGCCCGCGTGCAGATCGGCGAGCTGTTCTCGATGCTGAACGTGCCGCACGTGCATCAGGTCCATCTGTTCTATCTGGCCAGGCTGGAAGATCTCGATATCGCGCCGGGCGAGGAAAGCCTCGAGGTCAAGCTGGTCGACGAGGCCGACGTGCCCTGGGACGAGCTGGCCTTCCCCACGGTGATCCACACGCTGCGCTGCTTCTTCGCCGACCGCGCCGCCGGCCGCATCGCCGACGGCAGCTTCCGGCTGCATACGCTCGATATCGACAAGCCGATGCGCCCGCTGTCGGCGCGCGCGACGGTGGAGCCCTGAACGCAGCGCACGCGGCCACGGCCCGCCACTGCCCGCCACTGCCCGCCATGCCCGCCAAGGCTGCGCCTTCCACGTTCAACCGCTGGTTCGCCCCCGCCTCCGCCCGCGCATGATCGCCTGGCTCGACCCGCACGATCCGTTTCCCCCGGTCGATGCCGCGCTGGGCCCCGACTCCGAAGCCCCCGGCCTGCTGGCCGCCAGCCGCGACCTGACCCCGCAGCGCCTGCTGCTGGCCTACCGCCATGGCATCTTTCCCTGGTATGCGCAGGGCCAGCCGGTGCTGTGGTGGAGCACCGATCCGCGCATGGTGCTCGACCCGGCTGCGCTGCGGGTCTCGTTGAGCCTGCGCAAGACGCTCAAGCGCGTGCTGCGCGAAAACGACTGGCAGATCCGCGTGGACGACGATTTCGCATCGGTGATGCGCGCCTGCGCCGAGACCCCGCGCGCGGGCCAGCACGGCACCTGGATCACGCCGGAGATCGTCGAGGCCTATGGCGCGCTGCACGCGCGCGGCATGGCCCATTCGGTCGAGACCTGGTACCGCGGCGAGCGCGTCGGCGGCCTGTACGGCGTGGCGCTCGGCCGCATGTTCTACGGCGAGTCGATGTTCGCGCGCCGCACGGACGCGTCGAAGATCGCGCTGGCGGCGCTGTGCGGCTTCCTCGCCGGCCACGGGGTGACGATGATAGACTGCCAGCAGGAAACCGAGCACCTCGCCTCGCTGGGCGCGCGGCCGATTCCGCGCAGCGAGTTCGTCGCGCATCTGCGCGCGGCGACCGCGCAGCCGCAGATCGTGCCCTGGCGGTTCGACAAGACGGTGCTCGAATGGTGGACACGGGCGCGCGACGCTGAACGCTAGCGCCTCGCGCTCCGACCGCGGCAGCACCCGACGGCAGCACCCGATCATGAGCAAGCTCAAGGAATTGCCCCTTTCCGCGCTGCAGTTCTATGCAACGGCGCCCTACGCTTGCAGCTATCTCGAAGGCCGCATGGCCCGCTCGCAGGTGGCCACCCCCGCGCACCTGATCAATGCCGACGTCTATTCCCGCCTGGTCCGCGCCGGCTTCCGGCGCAGCGGCGTCTTCACCTATCGCCCGTATTGCGACGATTGCCATGCCTGCACGCCGTGCCGGCTGGCGGTCGACCAGTTCGAGCCGGACCGCAGCCAGCGCCGCGCCTGGCAGCGCCACCGCCATCTGCAGGCGCTGGTGGCGCCGCTGACCTACGTCGAGGAACACTACGCGCTGTATCTGCGCTACCAGTCGATGCGCCATGCCGGCGGCGGCATGGACCAGGACAGCCGCGACCAGTACGAACAGTTCCTGCTGCAGAGCCGCGTCAATTCGCGGCTGGTCGAATTCCGTGATCCGGCGGACGCCGCCGAGCCGGGCAAGCTGCGGATGGTCAGCATGATCGACGTGCTCGACGACGGCCTGTCGTCGGTCTACACGTTCTACGATCCGCTGCAGCCCAAGACCAGCTACGGCACCTACAACATCCTGTGGCAGATCGAGCAGACCCGCGAACTGGGCCTGCCTCACCTTTATCTCGGCTACTGGATCGCCAACAGCCGCAAGATGGCCTACAAGGCGCGCTTCCAGCCGCTGCAGGTGCTGGTCGGCAACCAGTGGCGGCCGTTCGAGGCCGACGCCGCCTGAAAGCGCACGCCCCCGCGCCGGCCTGGCGCTGGCGGACTGCCGGCGTCCCAAGCGCCGCTGCCGTTACAATATCGCCCTGACCGCGCCGCGATCCGCCCGCGGTGCATTCCGGTACTGCCCGCCGCTCTCCGACAGGTCGCCCGGTACCGGTTCCCTGCCCCGATTCTCTGTCCTTCCCTGCCCCGATTTCCGCCGTGCTCAACGCGCTCTATCCCCTGTTTCGTCCCGCCCTGTTCTCGATGGATGCCGAGGACGCTCACCATCTGACGCTCGACAATCTGCGCCGCGCGCAGCGCCTTGGACTGGCCGGCTGCCTCGGCAACCGCATCGACGACGATCCGCGCACCGTGATGGGCGTGCGCTTCCCGAATCCGGTCGGACTCGCTGCCGGTCTCGACAAGGACGGCGCCTATATCGACGGCCTGGCCGCGTTCGGCTTCGGCTTCATCGAGGTCGGCACGGTGACGCCGCGCCCGCAACCGGGCAATCCGCGCCCGCGCATGTTCCGGCTGCCGAAGGCAGAGGCGCTGATCAACCGGATGGGCTTCAACAACGGCGGCGTCGATGCCTTCGTCGCGAACGTCAACGCGTCGCGCTGGAAGGCCGAAGGCGGCGTGCTGGGGCTGAACATCGGCAAGAACGCCGACACGCCGATCGAGCGCGCGGTCGACGACTATCTGTACTGCCTGGAGCGCGTCTATCCGCATGCGAGCTACGTGACCGTCAACATCTCGTCGCCCAATACCAAGAACCTGCGCCAGCTGCAGGGGGCGAGCGAGCTCGACGGCCTGCTGTCCGCGCTGAAGACCGCGCAGCAGCGGCTGGCCGACCAGCACCGGCGCTACGTGCCGCTGGCGCTGAAGATCGCGCCCGATCTCGACGCCGACCAGATCGGCAATATCGGCGACGCGCTGGTCCGCCATCGAATCGACGGCGTGATCGCCACCAATACGACGATCTCGCGCGAGGCCGTCAAGGGCCTGCCGCACGCCGAGGAAGCCGGTGGCCTGTCTGGCCGCCCGGTGTTCGATGCGTCGACCGCGGTGGTGCGCGCGCTGCGCGCGGTGGTCGGCGACGCGCTGCCGATCGTCGGCGTCGGCGGCATCTTCGACGGCGCGCAGGCGCGCGCCAAGATCGACGCGGGCGCGCAGCTGGTGCAGCTCTACACCGGGCTGATCTACCGCGGCCCGGCGCTGGTCAAGGAATGCGCCGCCGCGCTGCGCGCTTGATGTCCGCTCGATGCGCGACGCGGGCTTGCGGGCCCGCTGATGCGCCCGTCCCTTTCGTCCCGCCCCATTCAAAGGAATACCGCATGGAAACGATCCGACTAGGCCAGAGCGATTTGCAGGTCTCGCGCATCTGCCTCGGCACGATGACCTTCGGCGAACAGAACACCGAGGCCGAAGGCCACCAGCAGCTCGACTATGCGTTCTCGCGCGGCATCAACTTCATCGATACCGCGGAGATGTACCCGGTCAAGCCGCGCGCCGATACCTATGGCCGCACCGAGCAGATCGTCGGCAGCTGGCTCAAGCGCCAGCCGCGCGACCGCATCGTGCTGGCCACCAAGGTCGCCGGCCCGGCGCGCATGCCGTGGATCCGCAACGGCGGCGACCTGACGCCGCACAGCATTCGCGCCGCCGTCGACGAGTCGCTGAAGCGCCTGCAGACCGACTACATCGACCTGTACCAGATCCACTGGCCCGCCCGCAACGCGCCGATCTTCGGGCAGAAGCAGTTCGATCCGTCGCGCGAGCGCGCCTGCACCAGCATCGCCGCGCAGCTCGATGCGATGGCCCAGCTGGTGCGCGCCGGCAAGATCCGCTACGTCGGCGTGTCGAACGAAACGCCGTGGGGCATCGCCGAATTCGTCAAGCAGGCGGAGCTGCACGGGCTGCCGCGCATCGCGACCGTGCAGAACCCCTACAACCTGGTCAATCGCAGCTTCGAGCAGGGCCTGGACGAAGCCTGCTACCGCACCGGCGTCAGCCTGCTGGTCTACAGCCCGCTGGCGTTCGGCCAGCTGACCGGCAAATACCTGAAGGCCAACACCGCGCAGCCGACCTTCGACGCCTCGGCGCAGGGCCGGCTGACGCGCTTCCCGGCCGACTGGAGCCCGCGCTATCTGCGCCCGGAGACGCTGGCGGCCAGCGCGCGCTACGTCGAGCTGGCGCGCGCGCACGGCCTGTCGCCGGCCACGCTGGCGCTGGCCTGGTGCTACTCGCGCTGGTTCGCGCACAGCACGATCATCGGTGCGACCACGCTGGCGCAGCTGCAGGAAAACATCGATGCCTGGGGTGTGCGGCTGCCGGATGAGGTGCTGGCCGGCATCGAGCGGATCCACGCCGAGATTCACAATCCGGCGCAATAACACGTCCAGTGGATCGGCCCGGAAACCCGACCTCGGTGGGGGTTCCACACCGCGCCGCAACAAGGCACCGCGGGCCGGGGAAGTGGTATCCTCGCGGGCTTGACGCCGCCCCGCGGCAGGTGCGCGAACCCCGCGCGCCGGCCGGCGATCCACTGGAACCACCGAGGCACAGGGGCGGCCGACCCGAACGAAACCCACAACCAAATATTCGAGGGGAGATTCGACCATGACCATGCTGAAAACTTCGACCAAGACCCTGCTGGCCGGCGCCGTTGCGCTGGCCCTGCTGCACGGCGGCGCGGTGAGCGCGCAGACCGTCAAGGTGCTCTCGATCGTCGATCACCCCGCGCTGGACGCGATCCGCGACGGCGTGCGCGCAGAACTGAAGACGGCCGGCTACGACGCCGACAAGAACCTGAAGTGGGAATACCAGAGCGCGCAGGGCAATACCGGCACCGCCGCGCAGATCGCCCGCAAGTTCGTCGGCGACCAGCCGAACGCGATCGTCGCGATCGCGACGCCGGCCGCGCAGGCCGTGGTCGCCTCGACCAAGACCGTGCCGGTCGTCTACTCGGGCGTCACCGACCCGGTCGCGGCACAACTGGTCAAGGGCTGGCAGGCCAGCGGCACCAACGTGACCGGCGTGTCCGACAAGCTGCCGCTGGACAAGCAGGTCGCGCTGATCAAGCGCGTGGTGCCCAAGGCCAAGACCGTCGGCATGGTCTACAACCCGGGCGAGGCCAACTCGGTCGTGGTGGTCAAGGAACTGAAGACGCTGCTGGCCAAGGAAGGCCTGACGCTGAAGGAAGCCGCCGCGCCGCGTACCGTCGATATCGGTCCGGCGGCCAAGAGCCTGGTCGGCAAGGTCGACGTGATCTACACGAATACCGACAACAACGTGGTGTCGGCCTACGAGGCACTGGTCAAGGTCGCCAACGAATCGAAGGTGCCGCTGGTGGCCGCCGATACCGACAGCGTCAAGCGCGGTGCGATCGCGGCGCTGGGCATCAACTACGGCGACCTGGGCGTTCAGACCGGCAAGATCGTGGTGCGCATCCTGAAGGGCGAGAAGCCGGGCGCGATCCCGTCCGAGACCAGCGACAAGCTGGAGCTGTTCGTCAACACGACGGCCGCCGAGAAGCAAGGCGTGACGCTGTCGCAGGACCTGATCAAGGAAGCCAAGCAGGTCATCAAGTAATGA
>NZ_AMPR02000183.1:0-6031 GCF_000307735.3 Cupriavidus sp. HPC(L)
CGGCGACCAAGGCCGCCTGAGCGGTCGTCCGCACGCCCCCCGCACCGGCGGCTGCCGGCCCGGTGCGGGCGGCATCACCCGAATTCCCTTAGAATCGCTGGTTTTCGTGTTCGCAGCTGCGGGCTGGCGCCGCCGTGTTTTCCGGCGCGCCCGTGGTTTCACACTCGTTGCGCGGCAAGGTGGACTGCGAAGATGCCGCGACCGTAAAGGAAACCGAGGAAATCCGTCATGAATGACATCAATCCGGCCTTCGTGATGCCCGACGTGCAATCGAGCCTCGACACGCGCCAGATTCCGATCCAGCGTGTCGGCGTGCGTGGCGTGCGCTATCCGCTCACGATGCGTACCCCCAGCGGCGTGCATCCGACCGTCGGCACCTTCAACCTCGACGTGCACCTGCCCGCCGACCAGAAGGGCACCCACATGTCGCGCTTCGTTGCGCTGCTCGAGGACGAGCGCGAGCCGCTCGACCTGGCGTCGTTCCGCGAACTGCTCGGCAAGATGCTGCAGCGGCTCGAGGCGCAGGCCGGCCGTATCGAGGTCACCTTCCCCTATTTCATCAACAAGGTCGCACCGGTGTCGGGCGTCGCCTCGCTGATGGACTACGAGGTCACGCTGATCGGCGAAGCGCGCGATGGCGTCACCCGGGTCTGGCTGAAGGCGCTGGTGCCGGTCACCAGCCTGTGCCCGTGCTCGAAGAAGATCTCGCAGTACGGCGCGCACAACCAGCGCTCGCACATCACGATGTGCGTCGAGCTGGCGGCCGACCTGCCGGTCGAGGCGTTGGTGCGGATGGCCGAGGAAGAGGCCTCGTGCGAACTGTGGGGTTTGCTCAAGCGTCCGGACGAGAAGTACGTGACCGAGCGGGCCTACGAGAATCCGAAGTTCGTCGAGGACCTGGTGCGCGATATCGCGATGCGGCTCAATGCCGATGAGCGCATCGTGGCCTACGTGCTCGAGGCCGAGAACTTCGAGTCGATCCACAACCACAGCGCCTATGCGGTGATCGAGCGGGACAAGCGGCTGAGCCAGCTGGCTGCCTGAGCGAGCGATGCAAACGACAACGCCACCCGACCGGGTGGCGTTTTTCATTGATGCAGCGCGCGGATCGGGCGCGGATTGGGCCCGGATCAGTCGTGGATCACTGCGCAGCCGGCAGCCGCAGATCCGCCAGGTCCCAGCGCGGCGTGACGCCGTAGCCGTACTCGCGCTGCGCCAGTTGCGGCGCGGCCTGCAGCCGCATCGCGCCGGCGAAGGCGATCATCGCGCCGTTGTCGGTGCAGAAGGCCAGGTCCGGATAGAAGACCTGCGCGCGCCGCCTGGCCGCCAGTTCGTCGAGCCGCTCGCGCAGCTGGCGATTGGCGCCGACGCCGCCGGCGACGACCAGCCGCTTGTGGCCGGTTGACTTCAGCGCCGCCATCGACTTGGCCGCGAGCACGTCGACGATCGCGTCGACAAAGGCGCGCGCCAGATTGGCGCGATCCTGCTCGCAGATGTTGCCGAGCTTGCGCGCCTGCGTCAGCACCGCGGTCTTCAGGCCGGCGAACGAAAAGTCGAGATTGCCCGAATGCAGCATCGGCCGCGGCAGTTCATACGCCCCGGGCAGCCCGAACTCGGCCAGCCGCGACACTTCGGGGCCACCGGGGTAGCCCAGGCCCAGCAGCTTGGCGGTCTTGTCGAAGGCCTCGCCGGCCGCGTCGTCCAGCGTCTCGCCGAGCAGCGCGTAGTCGCCGATGCCGCGCACCTCCATCAGCTGCGTGTGGCCGCCCGATACCAGCAGCGCGACGAAGGGGAAGGCGGGCGGATTCGGCGTCAGCAGCGGCGACAGCAGATGGCCCTCCAGATGGTGCACGCCGAGCATCGGCACATCGAGGGCGAATCCCAGCGCATTGGCCACCGAGGCGCCGACCAGCAGCGCGCCGGCCAGTCCCGGCCCCTGCGTGAAGGCGATCGCGTCGATCTCGCCGCGCTGGCGTCCGGCCTCGTCCAGCACCTGTTGCAGCAGCGGCAGCACGCGGCGGATATGGTCGCGCGAGGCCAGTTCGGGTACCACGCCGCCGTAGTCCCGATGCATTGCGATCTGCGAGTGCAGCGCGTGCGCGAGCAGGCCGGCCTCGGTGTCGTAGAGGGCCAGGCCGGTTTCGTCACAGGAGGATTCGATGCCGAGAACGAGCATGGTGTGGTGCGGATGGAGGCGAAGCGCCAGGGCCGCGGCGCAAAGCCTGCGAGGGTAGCACAGCGGGCCGCTGCGCGCTTTTCGCTACAATCGCCGATTCTCCAGCAGGATCGTCATGTCAGAGTCGCACTCAGCAGCGCAGCCAGCGGCGCGCCCATTATCGCGCCGCCCGTCGCCGTCGTCGCCGTCCTCGCCGTCCTCCGGGGCCGGACGTTACGACGTGGCGGTGCTCGGTGCCGGGGCGGCCGGCATGATGTGTGCCGCGGTCGCGGGCCAGCAGGGCGCCCGCGTCGTGCTGATCGACCATGCCACGCGGCTCGCCGAGAAGATCCGCATCTCCGGCGGCGGGCGCTGCAATTTCACCAATCTGCACGCCGGGCCGGCCAACTACCTGTCCGACAATCCGCATTTCTGCCGCTCGGCGCTGGCGCGCTATACGCCCCAGGATTTCCTCGCGCTGATGCGGCGCCATCAGATCGACTGGCACGAAAAGCATCGCGGCCAGCTGTTCTGCAACGACAGCGCCGAGCAGGTCATCGAGATGCTGCGGGCCGAGTGCGGCGCGGGGCAGGTTCATTGGCGCACCGGCTGCGCCGTCGCCGAGATTCGCCGCGAAGGCGACGACTTTCTGCTGCTGACGCCCGATGGTCCGGTGCGGGCGGGCGCGCTCGTGGTCGCCACCGGCGGGCTGTCGATCCCCAAGATCGGTGCCACCGATTTCGGCTACCGGATCGCTCGCCAGTTCGGGCTGCCGGTGGTGGAGACCCGCCCGGCACTGGTGCCGCTGACCTTCGACGGCGCCGCCTGGCAGCCGTTCGCGCCGCTGGCGGGACTGTCCCGCGAGGTCGATATCGCCACCGGCAAGGGCAAGGAGGCCGGCGCCTTTCGCGAGGACCTGCTGTGGACGCACCGCGGGCTGTCCGGCCCGGCGGTGCTGCAGATCTCGAGCTATTGGCGCCCCGGCACGCCGATCACGATCGACCTGTTCGAGGGCGAGGACGCCGCGGCCTGGCTGCTGGAGGCCAAGAACGGCACCCGCAAGCATCTGGGCAACCTGCTGGCCGCCCGGATGCCGGCGCGCCTGGCCGACGCCTGGTGCCGCGCCGCCGGGCTCGACGCCGCGAAGTTGCCGCACGATCTGCCGGACAAGGCGCTGCGCAAGCTGGGCGAGGCGCTGAACCGCTGGCAGCTGGTGCCGTCGGGCACCGAGGGCTACCGCAAGGCCGAGGTCACGCGCGGTGGGGTTGACACGCGAGCGCTGTCGTCCAGCACGATGATGGCGCGCTCGGTGCCGAATCTGTACTTCATCGGCGAGGTGGTCGACGTCACCGGGTGGCTCGGCGGCTACAATTTCCAGTGGGCTTGGGCGTCTGGTGTGGCCGCTGGCAAGGCGGTCGCGGAGAACGTGCGGACCATCGCCGAGGCGCCGAAGACGCGGCCGGATCTCAGTGGTAAACCGGAGCCGTAAACCGGCACGCTTGACGAATTTCGTGCTAGACTCCAAGTCTTCGTAAAACCGCTAACTCCACTTTTGGCACATGACCACGATTCGCCTCAAAGAAAACGAGCCGTTTGAAGTTGCGATGCGACGCTTCAAGCGCACCATCGAAAAGAACGGTTTGATTACTGAACTGCGGGCGCGCGAGTTTTATGAAAAGCCGACGGCAGAGCGGAAGCGCAAGAAGGCGGCGGCGGTGAAGCGCCATTACAAGCGCATTCGCAGCCAGATGCTGCCGAAGAAGCTGTACTGATCGACCAGTCGATCGGCTGAACGCCTTTCCGCGTCAGCATCCAGACCCGCTGTGGGCCTCGCTCCGGCGGGTTTTTGTGTTGGTGCTCCGCCTCCCTGTCCGCCCTCGCTCGTTGCCGTTTTGTGCTGACGAGTCCACCTGGAAAGATTGCCATGTCCCTCAAGCAACGAATCACCGATGACATGAAGGCCGCCATGCGGGCGCGCGAGTCTGAGCGGCTCGGCACGATCCGGCTGCTGCTGGCGGCGATCAAGCAGCGTGAAGTCGACGAGCGGACGGAACTGGACGACGCTGCCGTGCTGGTGGTGGTCGAGAAGCTGATCAAGCAGCGCAAGGACTCGATCTCGCAGTTCCAGCAGGCCGGCCGCACCGACCTCGTCGACAAGGAGAGCGCCGAACTCGAGGTGCTGCAGGTCTACATGCCGGCCGCGCTGTCCGACGACGAAGTGGCGGCCGAAGTCGCCAACGCGGTGGCCGAGAGCGGCGCCGCGGGTCCGCAGGACATGGGCAAGGTCATGGCCCTGTTGAAGGGCCGGCTGGCGGGCCGCGCCGATATGAGCGCCGTGTCGGCCCAGGTCAAGGCGGCACTGACCGCCAAATAGCGCCCAGCGCCAGTGCGTTCGCCTGCGGCGGTGCCGCATAGTGGCAATACAGTCACAAATTTCTGGCAAGCTGCGATCGACGCACTACAATAATTTCACTCTTCGCCGGGTGAGGCACCGCCCGGCTTGCATTTCTACAAGGGCCGCCCGAAGTTTGCGGCGGCCGCGTCGTCAGGACGGCCAACCGGGTGATTCCGCAATCCTTCATTCAGGACCTGCTGAACCGCGTCGACATCGTCGATGTGGTGGGCAAGTATGTCCAGCTGAAGAAGGGTGGCGCCAACTTCATGGGGCTGTGCCCCTTCCATAACGAGAAGTCACCATCGTTCACAGTGTCGCCGGCCAAGCAGTTCTACCATTGCTTCGGCTGCGGCGCGCATGGGTCGGCCATCGGCTTCCTGATGGAATATTCCGGGCAGAGCTATCCCGACGCGGTGCGCGAACTGGCGCAGTCGGTCGGCCTGTCGGTGCCCGAGGAGCGCGACCGGTTGCCGCCGGCCCAGCGTGCCGAACAGCAGGCGAAGTCGCTGGCGCTGTCCGACGCGATGACGCGGGCCAGCGAGTTCTATCGGCGCCAGCTGCGCGGAGCGCCAGGGGCGATCCAGTACCTGAAGGGCCGCGGCCTGACCGGCGAGATTGCCGCGCAGTTCGGGCTGGGCTATGCCCCGGACGACTGGCAGGGGCTGGAGTCGGTGTTCGGCAGCTATCGCGACGACGCGATCGCGGGGCCGCTGATCGAGGCCGGCCTGCTGATCGAGAGCGAAAAGCGCGATGCCGACGGCAAGCCGCGCCGCTACGACCGCTTTCGCGACCGCATCATGTTCCCGATCCGCAATACCAAGGGGCAGGTGATCGGCTTTGGCGGCCGCGTGATGGGGCAGGGCGAGCCCAAGTACCTGAACTCGCCCGAAACGCCGCTGTTCAGCAAGGGCACGGAGCTGTACGGGCTGTTCGAGGCGCGGCATGCGATCCGGGAAACCGGCTATGTGCTGGTGGTCGAAGGCTATATGGACGTGGTGGCGCTGGCGCAACTGGGCTTTGCCAATGCGGTGGCCACGCTGGGCACCGCCTGCACGCCCGTGCATGTGCAGAAGCTGCTGCGCCAGACCGACGCGGTGGTGTTCTCGTTCGACGGCGATGCCGCCGGGCGCCGTGCCGCGCGCCGCGCGCTGGAGGCGTGCCTGCCCTATGTCGCCGACAACAAGACCATCCGCTTCCTGTTCCTGCCCGCCGAGCACGACCCCGATAGCTACGTCCGCGAGGAAGGCACCGAGGCCTTTGCCGCGCAGGTGCGCGATGCGATGCCGCTGTCGCGCTTCCTGCTGCAATGCGTGACCGAGGAGCAGGATCTGCGGCAGCCCGAGGGCCGTGCGCGTGCGCAATACGAGGCCAAGCCGCTGCTCAAGGCGATGCCGGCAGGCGGCCTGCGCCTGCAGATCGTGCGCGAGCTGGCCGAGGCCACCGGCACCACGCCGGCCGAGATCGAGGCGGTGTGCGGCCTG
>NZ_AMPR02000182.1:0-6275 GCF_000307735.3 Cupriavidus sp. HPC(L)
AGCGCGGTCGGCGCGCCCAGCGCGCCGGCGCTGTCGCGCGGCACCACGTGCGTGCGCTCCGGGCCGATGCCGTCGGCGTACGTGGCAACCTCGCGCAGTCCGAGCGGCTTGATCATGTCCGCATAGCGGCGCGTATCGCCGGACAGCCGCCAGTCGGCCGGCGCCTTCGAGGCATTGCCGATCAGCTGCACGAGTTTGACGTTGGGCATCGACTTGCCGAGCCGCTCGCGTAGCGCGCGCAGATTGGCCGTTTCGAACGATTGCAGATAGACCGGTGCGCGGCGCGTATGCGCATTGGCACGCAGCGCGTCGACCAGCTTTTCTTCCATCGGCAGTCCGATGCCGCGGAAGTAGCTCGGATGCTTGGTCTCGATATAAAGGCCGATGGTCCTGCCGCTGCGGCGCGAGGCGTTGGCGGCCAGCGCGATGATCTCGTCCAGCGTCGGGATCTCGAACTTGTCGTCGTACTGCGCATTGGCCGGACGCAGCTTCGGAATGCGCTCGCGCGCGCGCAGCGTCTTGAGCTCGGCCAGCGTGAAGTCCTCGGTGAACCAGCCCTCCAGCCGCTCGCCGTCGATCACCTTGATGCGCTTGCGCTCGGCGAACTGCGGCAGCGTGGCGACGTTGGTGGTGCCGCCGATCTCGTTCTCATGGCGGGCCACCAGCACGCCGTCGCGCGTGACGACCAGATCGGGTTCGATCAGATCGGCGCCGTCCTCGATCGCCTTGGTGTACGCCGCCAGCGTATGTTCGGGCCGCAGCGCGCTGGCGCCGCGATGGCCGATTACCAGCGGCTTGGGTCGTGGCGGGGCCGGTTCGGCTTGCGGCGGTTCGGCGGCGGGCGCGGCGGGAGGTACGGGCTGGGTGGCACAGCCCGCGAGCAGGGTGGCCAGCATCGCCGCCGACATCGCGGCGTGGAGCCGGGCGGCGGGCTGCCAGGCAAGACGGGGGAACAGGCTTGGACGGGACATGCGGCCTCCTCGAGCGCGAGATCAGGCCGATTGTAAGTGAGGCGGGCGTCGCCCGGGACAGCGTTCGCGATGGGAGGGCAGCGGGTGCTAGCCGGCCAGTGCCAGCTGAGCAAGGCCAGTCGACCAGTGCTAGCTGACCAGTGCTAGCCGAGGAGTGCTAGCCGACCAGCCGGCCCCGCCGGACCCGCACGCCCTTGCGCGCCAGTTCCGGGGCAAGGCCGCTCAGCGTCGCCAGCGTATCGCCGCCGTTCGCATGGCAGATCGCCACGCCGAGCGCGTCGGCCGCATCGGAGCTGGGATGGCCCGGCAGCGCCAGCAGCCGCGCCACCATCTCCTGCACCTGCGCCTTGTTGGCGCGGCCATAGCCGACCACCGCCACCTTCAACTGCAGCGCGGTGTATTCGAACACCGGCAGGCCGTAGCCCACCAGCCCGCAGATCGCCGCGCCACGGGCCTGCCCAAGCAGCAGCGTCGATTGCGGATTGACGTTGACGAACACTTTCTCGATCGCCGCGCAGTCCGGCGCATAGGTCCGCGTGACCTCGGCAATGCCGTCGTACAGCGTCTTCAGACGCTCGGGCAGGCTGCCGTTGCCATCGCTCTTGATGGTGCCCGAGGCGACGTAGGCGAGCTTGTTGCCGTGCTTTTCGACCACGCCGAAGCCGGTGGTACGAAGGCCGGGGTCGATGCCGAGGATGCGCATTGAGCTAGGAGAGGTGGCGATGGGGTAGTGTAGGTGGAATCGGTGCAGGGCGCTGTGCGATCAGCTGCCCTCTCCCCCAGCCCCTCTCCCGCAACCGGGAGAGGGGAGCGGAGTTCAGGTCGGCGGCGGTAGCGGCATGCGGACCGTGGGTGTTCCCCACTCCCGCAAAGGGGAGAGGGGAGAAAACCGAGAGCCCCTTCATCGAGCGACTGTGTTTCCCTCTCCCGCTGGCGGGAGAGGGGTAGGGGAGAGGGCAGCCGGCGCTCGTTCACCCCAAGCGCCAGCGTTGCACGTCAATGCCGGAAATGCCGCGTACCGGTCAGCACCATCGCGATATTGCGCTCGTCGGCGGCGGCGATGACTTCGTCGTCGCGCATCGAGCCGCCCGGCTGGATCACGCAGGTCGCGCCCGCGTCGACCACCACGTCCAGGCCGTCGCGGAACGGGAAGAAGGCATCGGAGGCAACCGCCGAGCCGGCCAGCGTCAGGCCGGCGTTCTGGGCCTTGATGCTGGCGATGCGGGCCGAGTCGACGCGGCTCATCTGGCCGGCGCCGACGCCGAGGGTCATGCCGCCGCCGCAGAACACGATGGCGTTCGACTTGACGAACTTGGCGACGCGCCACGCGAACAGCAGATCGCTCATTTCCTTCGGCGTCGGATGGCGCTTGGTGACGACGCGCAGCTCCGACGGCTGCACGTTCTTCGCGTCCGGGCTCTGCAGCAGCAGGCCGCCGCCGACGCGCTTCAGGTCATACTGGTTGACGCCCTTGCCGAGCGGGATCTCCAGCAGGCGCACGTTCTGCTTGGCGGCGAACACCTCGCGCGCGGCCGCGCTGAACGACGGCGCGATCAGCACCTCGACGAACTGTTTGGCGACCGCCTGCGCGGCCGTGCCGTCGAGCTCGACGTTGAAGGCGATGATGCCGCCGAAGGCCGACGTCGAATCGGTCTTGAACGCCTTCTCGTAGGCCTCCAGCGCATTGGCGCCGATCGCCACGCCGCAGGGGTTGGCGTGCTTGATGATGACGCAGGCGGCGCCGTCGGCGGCCTCGAACGACTTGACGCATTCCCATGCCGCGTCGGCGTCCGCGATGTTGTTGTACGACAGCTCCTTGCCCTGCAGCTGCACGTAGTTGGCCAGCGCGCCGTCGACCGCCTTCAGGTCGCGGTAGAACGCCGCCGACTGGTGCGGGTTCTCGCCGTAGCGCATTTCCTGCACCTTCTCGAACGCCAGGTTCAGCGTCTGCGGATAGGCGCTGCGCGCCTGGTGCGACTTGTCCGCGCCGAGGCTTGTCAGGTAGTTGGTGATCGCGCCATCGTATTGCGCGGTATGCGCGAACACCTTGGTGGCCAGCCGGAAGTTGGTGTCGTAG
Source organism: Cupriavidus sp. HPC(L) (assembly GCF_000307735.3). Lineage (NCBI taxonomy): Bacteria > Pseudomonadati > Pseudomonadota > Betaproteobacteria > Burkholderiales > Burkholderiaceae > Cupriavidus > Cupriavidus sp. HPC(L). The sequence continues at coordinate 3,049 of NZ_AMPR02000182.1, forward strand.
CCGACCTGGTTGCCGTTGGCGCGCATTTCCTCGAGCACCGGCGCGTAGTCGGCCGGATCGACGATCACCGTGACGTCGCGATGGTTCTTCGCCGCCGAGCGCAGCATGGTCGGGCCGCCGATGTCGATGTTCTCGATCGCGTCGGGCAGCGTGCAGTCGTCCTTGGCGACGGTCTGCTGGAACGGGTACAGGTTGACCACCAGCAGGTCGATGGTCGGAATGCCGTGCCTGGCCAGCGCGGCCATGTGTTCCGGCAGGTCGCGGCGCGCCAGGATGCCGCCGTGCACCTTCGGATGCAGCGTCTTGACGCGGCCGTCCAGCATCTCGGGGAAGCCGGTGTAGTCGGCCGCCTCCGTGACCGGCAGGCCGGCGTCGGCGAGCAGTTTGGCGGTGCCGCCGGTGGACAGCAGCGTCACGCCGAGCGCATGCAGTTCGCGCGCGAAGTCGACGATGCCGGTCTTGTCGGAAACGGAGAGAAGGGCTTGCTTGATCATGGTGATGGAGGACGCTTCAAAGTAAACCGTGCTGCTGCAGCTTCTTGCGCAGCGTATTGCGATTGATGCCGAGATAGGCCGCGGCCAGCGACTGGTTGCGGTCGGCACGCGCCATCACCGTTTCCAGCAGCGGCCGTTCCACCGCCTCCAGCACCATGTTGTACATGTTCGACGGCTGCTCGCCGTCCAGATCGCGGAAGTAGGCGCTCAGGCTGTCCCGGATGCATTGGTCGATAACGTTGCGGCTCATGCGGCAAGCAACTCCCTGTTGTTGTTGTTCGATGCGCCGGTCTGTGCTTCGCCTTCGTCGACATACACCAGCCGGTCGGACAGCGCGGCCTGCTCGTCGAAGAAAGCGTTGACGGCGGCCAGCTGCGCCTCGGTGCTTTCCAGTGTGTTCATCCGGTGCCGGAACAGATTGGCACCCTTGAGCCCGCGCGTGTACCAGGCAATATGCTTGCGCGCGGTACGCACGCCGGTGAATTCGCCATAGAAGGCGTAGTGGTCCTGCAGATGCGCGTTCATGATCGCGCGGATCTCGGCCACCTCCGGCGGCGGCAGCTGCTCGCCGGTTTCGAGGAAATGCGCGATCTCGCGGAACAGCCACGGGCGTCCCTGCGCGGCGCGGCCGATCATGATCGCGTCGGCGCCGGTGGCCGCGAGCACGTGCCGCGCCTTGTGCGGCGTCGTGATGTCGCCGTTGGCGACCACCGGGATGCGGATCGCGTCCTTGACCGCGGCGATGGTCTCGTATTCGGCCTCGCCGTGGTACAGGTCGGCGCGCGTGCGGCCATGCACGGTCAGCATGCTGATGCCGGCCGCCTCGGCCATGCGGGCGATGCGCACCGCGTTGCGGTTCTGCCGGTCCCAGCCGGTGCGGATCTTCAGCGTGACCGGCACGCGGTCGCCGACCGCGCCGACCACCGCCTCGACGATGCGCACCACCAGCGGCTCGTTCTGCAGCAGCGCCGACCCGGCCGCGACATTGCAGACCTTCTTGGCCGGGCAGCCCATATTGATATCGATGATCTGCGCGCCGCGGTCGACGTTGTAGCGCGCCGCCTCGGCCATCATGCCGGGCTCGGCGCCGGCGATCTGCACCGCGATCGGCTCGACCTCGCCGTCGTGGTTGGCGCGGCGCATGGTCTTTTCGCTCTTCCACAGCTGCGCGTTGGAGGCGACCATCTCCGAGACCGCATAGCCCGCCCCGAGCTTCTTGCAAAGCTGGCGGAAGGGGCGGTCCGTGACGCCGGCCATCGGCGCGACGAACAGGTTGTTGCGAAGGTGGTGAGGTCCGATTTGCACGGCTAGGGTCCGGCGACGTCCAGAAAGGCTGGCCGTGACCGGCCGCCCAGCAGCGGTGTCACGGATCGAATGGCGAAAGGCATGCCCGGCCGAAGCAGCGTCGGCGGTGAAGCGGGGGCATGTGCGAGGGCGGGATTTTACCGCTAAACCAGCCGGCTGCCCAATAAATAAGCAGGCTCGATGTGCTGCGGCGCCACATCGACTCGGGCGGCCCGGATCGGTCCGGATGGCCGCGATCGGGGCCCGATCCTCGTCATCGCGTTGTGTGGCAGGCTCAGCGGCGCATGCCGTAGATCATCTGATGCGCCAGCGCGTGCTTGAGCGGCGACAGGCAAGCCAGCGCGGCCAGCGAGGCCCCGCGCGCGTGCGCGGCCAGCGGATAGGGGATGCCGAACACGCGCGGCAGCAGGTCGGTGACGCCGATGGTCATCGCGCGGTCGACCCGGTGGCGCGTGCCGAAGGCGGCCAGCGCCTGCGGCGTGCAGGCGGTGCGCAGCTCGTCCGCCAGCGCGAATGCATCGCGCAGCCCCAGGTTCAGACCCTGGCCGGCGACCGGATGCAGGGTCTGCGCGGCGTTGCCGATCGCCACCAGCCGGCCCTTGACGGTCAGCTGCGCGGCATTGAGGCCCAGCGGGAAGGCGTGGCGCTTGCCGACGCGGGTGAAGTGTCCCATGCGCGGACCGAAGACCTCGCCGAGCTCGGCGAGAAAGCGCGCGTCGTCCAGCGCGAGGCGCCGCGCCGCCTCTTCGGGAGAGCAGCACCAGACCAGCGCATAGCCGGAGCCGCCGTCGCCGTGCGGATCGTCGTCCAGGTCGTGAGGCAGCAACGCAAGCGGACCCTGCTCGGTGAAACGTTCCCATGCCCAGCCGGGCATCGGATGGCTGCAGGCGACATGCGAGACGATCGCGGTCTGCCCGTAGTCGCGGCGGCGCGTGCCGCTGGCGCCCGCCGCGGCGGTGCGCGCCACCTGCTGATGGAACAGCCCGCCCTCGGCCTGTACCGCCAGGCGCGCGCCCAGGCGCACCGGCTGGCCATCGGGTCCTGCGCCGCGCAATTGCACCGGCGCGGTATCGGGCGAGCCGGCGGCCACGGCTTCGGACGAGGCGCCGGGGGGACCGTGCCGTGACTCGCGGACCGCGCGCGCATCGCGCTCGTCAACCTGGTCGATCGCATCGATGCGCGTGTCGAACGCCCGCACCAGACGCTGCTGGCCGCCGGCGCGCCCCAGCGCGTGTTCGAGCGCCGCGCACAGATCGCCGTAGCGGACCACATAGCCGAGCGCCGGGATGCCGTAGTCGTCGTGATGCAGCTTGACGTGGCCGAAGCGGCCGCGTTGCGACACATGGATATGCTCGATCGGCGTCGCCGCCGCGGGCCATGCATCGAGCTGGGCCAGCAGATCGCGGCTGCCATGCGACAGCGCGATCG
>NZ_AMPR02000181.1:0-6275 GCF_000307735.3 Cupriavidus sp. HPC(L)
GCCGCCGAACACCATCAGCGTGCGCAGCCGCGCGTCCATCTCGGGAAAGCGCTGGCCGGCGCGGCGCGACAGCACGTTGTTGAACGCGAACGCGATGCCGGCGACCAGACCGGCCCATTCGGCGGCGTCGCGCGGCAGCGGCACGCCGACCTCGGGCGTCCACAGCATCAGGCCGGCGCCGAACATCGCCAGCGCGACCAGCACCAGCCCCGCCGGCGAGACCCGTTCGCCGATCAGCAGCCGCGCGACCAGCACGGTCCACACGGGGGTCAGATAGAACAGCAGCAGCACCCGCATCACGTGGCCGTGGACGCTGCCCCAGACGAAGCCGGCATTGGTGACGCCGGCCGCCAGCGCGATCGCGACGAACAGCCACGACCAGCGCAGCCCGCGCAATTGCCGCCGCAGCACCAGCAGCGCCAGCACGGCGGCCACCGCGCTGACCACCGCGGCCGCCTTCATGCCGCCCAGGCCCCAGGCGGCCAGCAGCCGATACGGATACCAGGCGATGCCCCACACCGAGGCGCCGAGCAGGATCGACAGGGAAGCCTTGAAGGTATCGGTATCGGCATGGGCGGTGCCGGGCTGCACGTTGGTGTTGGAATGGCTCATGAAATGAAAAGCATGGACGGGCGGCACCCGGGAAACGGTGCCTGACATGGATCTGGATCGATTTGGGCGATACGGGAGCCCGATCGTGGCCAGGACACCCGCGGCCGCCGGTCCCTCGGCGCGGCGCCTCGTCCCCCGCCTCGTCCCCGGGCTCGTCCCTTATAATGCTGCGTTTCGACAGGCCTTCGACCCATCATGAACCCGCGTCTCGATTTGCTGCAGCCCTACCCGTTCGAGAAACTGAAGGCCCTGTTTGCGGGAATCGAGCCGAACGGTGCGCTGCGGCCGATCAGTTTCGGCATTGGCGAGCCCAAGCATCCGACCCCGCGCTTCATCCGCGATGCGCTGGCCGAGTCGCTTGGCGGGCTGGCGAATTATCCCACAACGGCCGGTTCCGACGCGCTGCGCCAATGCATCGCCGGCTGGCTGGAACGGCGCTACGGCCTGCCCCGCGTCGACCCCGCCAGCCATGTGCTGCCGGTCACCGGCTCGCGCGAGGCGCTGTTCGCCTTCGCCCAGACCGTGGTCGACGGCACCCGCCCCGGCGCGCTGGTGCTGTGCCCGAACCCCTTCTATCAGATCTACGAGGGCGCCGCGCTGCTGGCCGGCGCCACGCCGGTGTTCGCCAACAGCGATCCGGCGCGCAACTTCGCCCCGGCGTTCGACCGCATTGCCGACGATGTCTGGCCGCGCGTGCAGCTGGTCTATGTCTGCTCGCCGGGCAATCCGACCGGCGCGGTGCTGTCGCTGGAGGACTGGCGCCGGCTGTTCGCGCTGTCCGACCGCCACGGCTTCGTGATCGCTTCCGACGAGTGCTATTCCGAAATCTATTTCGATGAAGGCAAGCCGCCGCTGGGCGCGCTCGAGGCGGCGCACCGGCTGGGCCGCGGCTTCGAGAGGCTGGTGATGTTCTCCAGCCTGTCCAAGCGCTCGAACGTGCCGGGCCTGCGCTCGGGCTTCGTCGCCGGCGACGCGGCGCTGCTGGGCCGCTTCCTGCTGTATCGCACCTACCATGGCGGCGCGATGAACCCGGCGGTGCAGAGCGCCAGCGTCGCGGCCTGGAACGACGAGGCCCATGTGCGCGAGAACCGCGCCGCCTATGTCGCCAAGTTCGCCGAAGTCACGCCGATGCTGGCCGAGGTGCTCGACGTCGCGCTGCCCGACGCGGGCTTCTATCTGTGGGCCGATGTCTCGCGCACCGGCCTATCCGACACCGAGTTCGCCGCGCGGCTCTATGCCGAGCAGCACCTGACCGTGCTGCCGGGCAGCTACCTGGCGCGCGAGACCGACGGCATCAATCCCGGTGCCAACCGCGTGCGGATGGCGCTGGTCGCGACGCCCGAGGAATGCCGCGAGGGTGCCGAGCGCATCGTCGCCTTCTGCCGGGGCCTGGCGCGTCGCGGCTGAACCGAATCCAGTCCGAACCCCTGTTGGCCGCCATGCGCGCTCCCGCGTGGCGGCCACGAATTCAACCACGATCAACCACGACAACACGCGAAGAAACGCATATGACGCAAGCACTGCAAGCTCTGATCGACCAGGCCTGGGAAGACCGCGCCAGCCTGTCGCCCAAGTCCGCCCCGGCCGACATCCGCGAAGCGGTGGCCACGGTGATCGGCCAGCTCGACGCGGGCACGCTGCGCGTGGCCGAGAAGCAAGGCAAGGACTGGATCGTCAACCAGTGGGTCAAGAAGGCGGTGCTGCTGTCGTTCCGCCTCGAGGACAACGTGCCGATGGCCGCCGGCGGCTTCGCGCAGTTCTACGACAAGGTGCCGACCAAGTTCACCAACTGGTCGGCCGACGATTTCGCCAAGGCGGGCTTTCGCGTGGTGCCGCCGGCGGTGGCCCGCCGCGGCTCGTTCATCGCGAAGAACGCGGTGCTGATGCCCTCCTACGTCAACATCGGCGCCTATGTCGATGAAGGCACGATGGTCGATACCTGGGCCACCGTCGGTTCGTGCGCGCAGATCGGCAAGAACGTGCACCTGTCGGGCGGCGTCGGCATCGGCGGCGTGCTCGAGCCGCTGCAGGCCAACCCGGTGATCATCGAGGACAACTGCTTCATCGGCGCCCGTTCGGAAATCGTCGAGGGCGTGATCGTCGAGGAGAACTCGGTGATCTCGATGGGCGTCTACCTGGGCCAGTCGACCAAGATCTACGATCGCGAAACCGGCGAGATCCACTACGGCCGCGTGCCGGCGGGCTCGGTGGTGGTGGCGGGCAACCTGCCGTCGAAGGACGGCAAGTACAGCCTGTACTGCGCCGTGATCGTCAAGAAGGTCGACGCGCAGACGCGCGCCAAGACCAGCCTGAACGACCTGCTGCGCGGCGACTGACGGCAGCGCGGTGGCGGCCCGCGGGCCGCCACCGCTGTCGCTTCTTCCGCCCCCCTCGCCCCGACCGGCGCACCGCGCCGGCTCCTACGTGAGGTGACCCGTGCCCTCCCTTCGCAAGCGATTCATGGCCCTGGACCCCGCCACCGTCAGCACCGTGCTGTCCCTGCTGCCGACCATTCTCGAGCAGGCCAACAAGACCATCGAGAAATACAAGAAGGGCAAGCGCAAGGACGAGCCGGCCGACGGCACGCCGGCGTCCGATCCGCAGGAGCAGGCGCGCCTGCTCGCGGCGCGCGTCGCCGAGCTCGAGACGGCCGCGATGCAGCAGGCCGAGAACGTCAAGCTGCTGGCCGAACAGCACGCGATCACCATCGACGCGCTGCGCAAGGAAGCGGCGCGGCTGGACCGCCGGCTGCGGCTGATGACCGCGGTGGCGATGGCCGGCTTCGCGCTGGGCCTGCCGGCGCTGGTGATCGCCATCAATCTGCTGCTGCGCTGAACCGGGCTGCGGCTGGCGGCATCGCGCCTCGCGTCACTGTCGCCATCCCTGGCCCACCCCTCGCCAACGTTCCATTCCTCATTCGCCATGACCGTCCAGCTCTACGGCATCCCGAACTGCGATACCGTCAAGAAAGCCCGCACCTGGCTCGAAACCAACGGCGTCGACTACGCCTTCCACGACTTCAAGAAGCAGGGCGTCGACGAGACGATGCTGCGCCGCTGGCTCGAGCAGGTGCCGCTGTCGCTGCTGCTGAACCGCAAGGGCACCACCTGGCGCGCGCTGCCCGACGCCGACAAGGCGCTGGCCGAGAACGCCGACGGCGCGATCGCGCTGATGCAGCGCAGCCCGTCGCTGATCAAGCGGCCGGTGCTCGAACATGACGGCGCGGTCGCGGTCGGCTTTGCCGCGGACCAGTACGCCGAACGTTTCCAGGGCTGAGCCCGAACGCTCGCCGCCTTATCGCCTTATCGCCTTATCGCCTTATCGCCTTATCGCCTTATCGCCTTATCGCCTTATCGCCTTATCGCCTTATCGCCTTATCGCCTTATCGCCTGACCGCCTGACCGTCCGACCGCTTCCCCCACATCCGCGCCATGACCGCCAACGCCCCCGCAACGCCCGCCGCCAATCCCACGCTGGCGCTGACCGAAGACCTGATCCGCCGCCAGTCGGTGACCCCCGCCGACGAAGGCTGCCAGGCCGTGCTGCAGGCGCGGCTGTCCGCGCTCGGCTTCACCTGCGAATCGCTGGTCAGCGGCCCGGACTCGTTCCGCGTGACCAATCTATGGGCGGTCAAGCGCGGCCGGCTGGGGACCGGTGGCAAGCTGCTGACGTTCGCCGGCCACACCGACGTGGTGCCGACCGGCCCGCTCGAACAATGGACCTCGCCGCCGTTCGAGCCGACCCATCGCGACGGCAAGCTGTACGGCCGCGGCGCGGCCGACATGAAGACGTCGATCGCGGGCTTCGTGGTGGCGATCGAGGAATTCCTGCAGGCCCATCCGGACCATGCCGGCTCGATCGCGCTCCTGATCACCAGCGACGAGGAAGGCCCGGCCCACGACGGCACCGTCAAGGTCGTGCAGGCACTGCAGGCGCGCGGCGAACGGCTCGATTACTGCGTGGTCGGCGAGCCGACCTCGGTCGATACGCTCGGCGACATGGTCAAGAACGGCCGGCGCGGCTCGCTGTCCGGCAAGCTGACCGTCAAGGGCGTGCAGGGCCATATCGCCTATCCGCACCTGGCGCGCAACCCGATCCATCTGGCCGCGCCGGCGCTGGCCGAACTGGTCGGCGAGCGCTGGGACGACGGCAACGCGTATTTCCCGCCCACCACCTGGCAGATGTCGAACATCCACGCGGGCACCGGCGCGACCAACGTGATCCCCGGCCACGTGACGATCGACTTCAACTTCCGCTTCTCGACGGCCAGCACGCCCGAGCAGCTGAAGGCGCGCGTGCACGCGATCCTCGATCGCCACCGGCTCGAATACCAGCTCGACTGGACGCTCGGCGGCGAACCGTTCCTGACGCCGCGCGGCGAGCTGTCCGAGGCGATGGCTGCGGCGATCGCGGCCGAGACCGGCGTGCGGACCGAACTGTCGACCACCGGCGGCACCTCGGACGGCCGCTTCATCGCGAAGATCTGCCCGCAGGTGATCGAGTTCGGCCCACCCAACGCCAGCATCCACAAGATCGACGAGCACGTCGACGTGCGCTTCATCGAGCCGCTGAAGAACATCTATCGCGGCGTGCTGGAACGGCTGATCGCCTGAGCGATTCGGCCCCGACCCCGCCGCTGTCATCGCGCCGCCCCGACCGACCCCTGACCTCTCCTTCGCCATGGCCCACGCCTCTCCCCTGTCCACCGTCCGCGACCTGCTGCGCCTGGCGGTGTCGCGCTTCACCCAGGCCGGCCTGTCGTTCGGCCACGGCACCGACAACCCCTACGACGAGGCGGTCTACCTGATCCTGCATACGCTGCATCTGCCGCTCGATACGCTCGATCCCTTCCTTGACGCGCGGCTGCTGCCCGAGGAAATCGCCGCGGTGATGGAGGTGATCCGCCGCCGCGTCGACGAGCGCGTGCCGGCTGCCTACATCACGCACGAGGCCTATATGCATGGGCAGCGCTTCTATGTCGACGAGCGCGTGATCGTGCCGCGCAGCTTCATCGGCGAGCTGCTGCAGGACGGATTGAACCCGTGGGTCAGCGACGTCGACGCGATCGGCCCGGTGCTGGAGCTGTGCACCGGCTCGGGCTGCCTGCCGATCCTGGCCGCGCAGGCCTGGCCGCACGCGACGATCGACGCGGTCGACATCTCGGCCGATGCGCTCGAGGTGGCGCGCCGCAATGTCGCCGACTACGGGCTCGAGGACCGCATCCATCTGCATCACGGCGACCTGTACGCGCCGCTGCCGGCGGGCGCGACCTACGACGTGATCCTCAGCAATCCGCCCTATGTGAACGAGGGCGCCATGCAGCGGCTGCCCGCCGAATACCTGGCCGAGCCGCGCATCGCGCTGGCCGGCGGCGACGACGGCATGGACGTGGTGCGCCGGATCGTGGCGGGCGCCCGCGCCCGCTTGAATCCCGGCGGCGTGCTGGTGGTCGAGATCGGTAACGAGTTCGACAATGTCGAGGCGGCCTTCCCCGATCTGGAACTGATCTGGCTGACGGTCAGCGCCGGCGAGGAGCAGGTGTTCCTGCTGACGTACGAGGCGCTGGAGGCGGCGGGGCTGTAATCGCGATCGTGGCGGACGTCGCTGGCAGATCGGCCGCCGCTGCCCTCTCCCCCGCCGCTCTCCCGCTAGCGGGAGAGGGG
>NZ_AMPR02000180.1:0-6277 GCF_000307735.3 Cupriavidus sp. HPC(L)
AGCAGTCGCTGCGGCTGCGCGCGGCCGCCCGGCTGGGCGAGCCGCTGCGGGCCTCGGCGAGGATCGTGCGGCTGCGCGCCGACAAGGAGCTGGTCAACCTGGCTACCGACATCGCCGGCGAGGATGGCCGGCTGGTGCTGCAGGGCGAGGCGCTGGTGCTGGTCCGCAACCTGGAGCGCAAGCTTGCCGGCGATGCCGGCGGCCTCGCGCAGGGCCGCCAGACCGCGGTTCCTTCCTGATCCGTCCGATGGCGCGCTGCTTGCGCCACATCAAATACGCATCGTTTCGTCTTGAAATGTCACGGCAAAGCCCTATCTTCGGCAGTGACATCCGGTGTCCTGCCGGCCGACGACGCGATGCGCAACGACTGCGCCGCTGGGGCCGCCTCGGGACACGTATCCCAGTGAGGATTTCCCTATGCGTCTTGACAAACTGACTACCCGATTCCAGGAAGCGCTGGCCGATGCCCAGACCCTGGCGATCGGCAACGACAACCAATACATCGAACCGCAGCACCTGCTGCGCGCGCTGCTGGCGCAGAACGACGGCTCGGCGCGCGCGCTGCTCTCGCGCGCCGGCGTCAACATCAACGGCCTGGCCAGCGCGCTGGACGCCGCCATCAAGCGGCTGCCGCAGGTGCAGGGCACCAGCGAGGTCCAGCTCGGCCGCGAGCTGGCGGCGCTGTTCAACGCCACCGAGAAGGAGGCGATCAAGCGCGGCGACCAGTTCGTCGCCAGCGAGCTGTTCCTGCTCGCGGTCGCCGACGACAAGGGCGAGACCGGCCGCGTCGCGCGCGAGCATGGCATGAGCCGCAAGTCGCTGGAGGCGGCGATCGACGCGGTGCGCGGCGGCGAGTCGGTCAACAGCGCCGATGCCGAGGCGCAGCGCGAGGCGCTGAAGAAGTACACGATCGACCTGACCGAGCGCGCCCGGCTAGGCAAGCTCGACCCGGTGATCGGCCGCGACGACGAGATCCGCCGCGCGATCCAGATCCTGCAGCGCCGCACCAAGAACAACCCGGTGCTGATCGGCGAGCCTGGCGTCGGCAAGACCGCGATCGTCGAGGGCCTGGCGCAGCGCATCGTCAACGGCGAAGTCCCCGAAACGCTGAAGAACAAGCGCGTGCTGGTGCTCGACATGGCGGGCCTGCTGGCCGGCGCCAAGTATCGCGGCGAGTTCGAGGAACGGCTCAAGGCCGTGCTGTCGGACATCGCCAAGGACGAGGGCCAGACCATCGTCTTCATCGACGAGATCCACACGATGGTCGGCGCCGGCAAGGCCGAGGGCGCGATCGACGCCGGCAACATGCTCAAGCCCGCGCTGGCGCGCGGCGAGCTGCACTGCATCGGCGCCACCACGCTGGACGAGTACCGCAAGTACATCGAAAAGGATGCCGCGCTCGAGCGCCGCTTCCAGAAGGTGCTGGTCGACGAGCCATCGGTCGAGGCGACCATCGCGATCCTGCGCGGCCTGCAGGAAAAGTACGAGCTGCACCACGGTGTCGAGATCACCGACCCGGCCATCGTCGCCGCGGCCGAGCTGTCGCACCGCTATATCACCGACCGTTTCCTGCCGGACAAGGCGATCGACCTGATCGACGAGGCGGCCGCGCGCATCAAGATGGAAATCGACTCCAAGCCGGAGGAGATGGACAAGCTCGAGCGCCGCACGATCCAGCTGAAGATCGAGCGCGAGGCGGTCAAGAAGGAAACCGACGAGGCCTCGCGCAAGCGGCTCGAACTGATCGAGCAGGAGATCGAGCGGCTCGAGAAGGAGTACGCCGACCTCGACGAGATCTGGAAGGCCGAGAAGGGTGCGGCCCAGGGCGCGGCCGCGCTGAAGGAGGAGATCGACAAGATCCGCCTCGAGATCGCGCGGCTGCAGCGCGAGGGCAAGCTCGACAAGGTCGCCGAGCTGCAGTACGGCAAGCTGCCGGAGCTCGAAGGCAAGCTCAAGGCCGCCACCGCGGCCGAGGCCAGCGAGCAGAAGCAGCCGAACCGGCTGCTGCGCACGCAGGTCGGCGCCGAGGAGATCGCCGAGGTGGTCAGCCGCGCAACCGGCATTCCGGTGGCCAAGATGATGCAGGGCGAGCGCGAGAAGCTGATCGCGATGGAGGACTATCTGCACAAGCGGGTGGTCGGCCAGGACGAGGCCGTGCGGCTGGTGTCCGACGCGATCCGCCGTTCGCGCGCGGGCCTGGCCGACGAGAACAAGCCGTATGGCTCGTTCCTGTTCCTCGGTCCGACCGGCGTCGGCAAGACCGAGCTGTGCAAGGCGCTGGCCGAGTTCCTGTTCGATTCGCAGGAGCACCTGATCCGCATCGACATGAGCGAATTCATGGAGAAGCACAGCGTGTCGCGGCTGATCGGCGCGCCGCCGGGCTATGTCGGCTACGAGGAGGGCGGTTATCTGACCGAGGCGGTACGGCGCAAGCCGTACAGCGTGGTGCTGCTCGATGAAGTGGAGAAGGCCCACCCGGACGTGTTCAACGTGCTGCTGCAGGTGCTCGACGATGGCCGGCTGACCGATGGCCAGGGCCGCACCGTGGACTTCAAGAACACGGTGATCGTGATGACCTCGAACCTGGGCTCGCAGATCATCCAGCAGATGAGCGGCGAACCGCACGAGGCCGTCAAGGGCGCCGTGTGGCAGGAGGTCAAGACGCAGTTCCGGCCCGAGTTCCTGAACCGCATCGACGAAGTGGTGGTGTTCCACGCGCTCGACCAGAAGCACATCGAGTCGATCGCGAAGATCCAGCTGCAGCGGCTGCAGGCGCGTCTTGCCCGCATGGACATGGCGCTGGAGGTCAGCGACGCGGCGCTCGAGCGCATCGCCAGCGCGGGCTACGATCCGGTGTTCGGCGCCCGCCCGCTGAAGCGCGCGATCCAGCAGCAGATCGAAAACCCGGTCGCGCGGCTTATCCTGGAGGGCAAGTTCGCCGCCAAGGACGTCGTGCCGGTGGACTACCAGGATGGGGAGTTCACGTTTGGGCGGGTGGTGCATTGACCCGCAGGGCGACAGTCGTTTCGGCGAATGCCGCCACATGAAGACGCCGGGCCTTGGCCCGGCGTTTTTCGTTGCGCCTTGCTCGCCTGCAACTGGAGTAGGAAATGACCGCAAAACCCCGAATCTTTGACGTTGCCGATCACCTCAAGACGGATCGCCAGATGGCGCTGTATCTGGAGGCCTGTCTCGAGGAGCAGGATCCCGAGCTGGTGATCGCGGCGCTGGGTGACATCGTTCGTGCGAAGGGCCTTCACGATGTGGCAGTACGCGCCGGCCTGTCCGTCGACGCGCTCGGCAACGTTCTGAATACGAAGTCGGCCGCTGACTTTGCGACTGTCTTGAGGATTGTCGCGGCGCTTGGCTTGCGTCTGCATGCCATTCCGGCCACTGTTCATGGCAAGACGGGAGCCGCCGCCCTCGCGCAATGGTCCCGTGAAGTCGGCAAGCGCCTGCATTCCTGAAGCCTGACGGTCCGGTTCGGGTTCCCCTCTCCCGCTTGCGGGAGAGGGGCGGGGGAGAGGGCAAGCGGCTCTTGTTATGCCACTGTGGATTGAAACCACCTCCCTCTCCCCAACCCTCTCCCCCTGAGGGGGAGAGGGAGTACGCCGATCGGTGCGCGTTTCTTGACCTGCATCAAGTCGCTCTCCTTTCCATGGCCCTAACATCGACCCAGTCATGAAGCTGCGGGGGCGCACTTCATGACTGTCTACCCGTTTCCTTGCTGGAAACTTGACCCGCGGTGCTCCCGTACCGCGGGTTTTTTCTTTTTGGGGCGCTCGGCCCGGCCCCATCGCCGCCACGGCCGCCATTGCCCCGCCATTGCCCCTGTCGTTGCCCGAGGCACGGCCGCCCCGCGGCCTTATGCGAAAAACGTGCTTGGATCGGCGAAACCATTCGTTCCTTGTCGCCTTGCCCGCCGGTAGCCTCGATGCTGTCGCGATGGCCCACGGATGCCGTCGCGCATGCCAGCCTCATTTTTTCCGACGGACGGGAGCCCTTGAAGATGATTCGCCAGTTGGCCATTGCGGCCGCAGTGTTGTCCCTTGCCGGCGTGGCCGGTGTCGCGCATGCCCAGACGACCCTGCTGAACGTATCCTACGACCCCACGCGCGAGCTGTATGTCGACGTCAATGCCGCCTTTGCCAAGGCCTGGAAGGCCAGGGGGGGCGACAACGTGACGATCCGCCAGTCGCACGGCGGCTCGGGCAAGCAGGCACGCTCGGTGATCGACGGGCTGGAGGCGGACGTGGTGACGCTGGCGCTCGGCTACGACGTCGATGCGGTCGCGCAGAAGGGCCTGATCAAGCCGGACTGGCAGAAGCGGCTGCCGCACAACGCCTCGCCCTATACCTCGACCATCGTGTTCCTGGTGCGCAAGGGCAATCCAAAGGCCATCCGCGACTGGAGCGACCTGGTCAAGCCGGGCGTGCAGGTGATCACGCCCAATCCGAAGACCTCCGGCGGCGCCCGCTGGAACTATCTGGCGGCCTGGGGCTATGCGCTGCGCCAGCCGGGCGGCAACGAAGCCAAGGCACGCGATTTCGTCGCGCAGCTGCTGAAGAACGTGCCGGTGCTGGACTCCGGCGCCCGGGGCGCGACCACGACCTTCGTCGAGCGCGGCATCGGCGATGTGCTGATCGCCTGGGAGAACGAGGCGCTGCTGGCGATCAAGGAGCTGGGTCCGGACAAGTTCGACATCGTCGCGCCGTCGGTGTCGATCCTGGCCGAGCCGCCGGTCGCGGTGGTCGACAAGGTGGTCGACAAGCGCGGCACGCGCCGCGCCGCCGAGGCCTATCTGCAATTCCTCTATACCGACGAGGGCCAGGAGATCGCCGCGCGCAACTACTACCGGCCGATCTCCGAGAAGGTGGCCGCCAAATACGCGTCGGCCTTCCCGAAGGTCAAGCTGTTCACGATCGACGAGGTGTTCGGCGGCTGGCAGAAGGCGCAGCAGGCCCACTTCGCCGACGGCGGCACCTTCGACCAGGTCTACCAGCCTGGCCGCCGCTGAGCCGCGCGGGAGCGGGAGCGTTGATGACCCAAACTGGCACCGAACGCGGCACCGACCGTGGCACCGAACGTGGCACCGAACGTGGCACGCTCGCCCGCCGCGCCCCCGCCGATGGACGGCCACTCGCACAAGAGGGCGACCAACGGGATCTCGGCCGGTGCGCCGCCGCGCGGTTCGAATCGGCCGGCGCGCTGCCGCTTCCGGCCGCGCTGGCCCGCTATCTGCAGGCGCTGCCGGCGCGACCCGAGCCCGGCTATTCGCTGTGGCGCGACGCCCGCGGCCAGGTGCAGGGGCGCTTCCACCATTGCTCGCTGACCAGCGCGTTCGCACCGCTGATCGCGCTGGCCGACCGCCGCGTGATCGGCCATGAGGGCACCATCCGGACGTACGCAGGCGAGCAGCCCGGCCTGGCCGCGTGGAAACTGTTCGCACTGGCAGCCGACGACGCCTCGCTGGTCGCGCTCGACCGGCTGTCGCGGCTGCTGCATGCGATCAACTACGTGGCCGCGGGCGGCACGGGCCGGCTGGTGCTGAACGTGCACAACCGGCTGCTGGCGGCGGTGGCCGACGACCATGGCGCCGCGTTCCGGCGCGCGGTGCAGGCGCTGGACCTGCCGCAGTCGCAGCTGGTGATCCAGGTGCCGGCCAGCGCCAACGACAATCTGCCGCTGCTGCTGCAAGTGGTCGGCAACTACCGGCGCAACGGCTTTGCCGTCAGCCTGCAGGCGTCCGATCCGGCCGAGGCGGGCGTGCTGATCGCGCAGGCGCGGCCGGACTGGCTCAAGCTCGATATGGGCCGGCTGTGGACCGACCGCCAGCTGGCGGGGCTGCGGGCCAGCGCCGCCGATGCCGGCGTGACGCTGATCGGCCGCCGGCTCGACAGCGCCGAAACCGCGCTGCGGCTGCAGGCGGCGGGCATCGAACTGGGGCAGGGGGCCCATGCCGGCGCGACGCTCGGCCCGGGCGAACTGCGGCGCGCGGGGCCACTGTCGTGCCGTCCCGACTCGCAGCGTCCCGACCCGCACCGCCGCGATTTGCGCCACCCGGACTTGCGCCACCCCGACTCACGGCGCCCCGATTCCCACCACGACGACCAGGAGGAACCGAGATGACGTCGCGTCTGCCGTCCCATGCCGCCGAAATCGAGCTCGAGGTCCCGTCGGGGCTCGGCATCCTGACCGTACCGGGGCTGCACGGCAGCGGTCCCGAGCATTGGCAGAGCCGCTGGGAACGCCGCTTTCCCGACTGGCAGCGGGTCGA
>NZ_AMPR02000179.1:0-34079 GCF_000307735.3 Cupriavidus sp. HPC(L)
GTATGTCGCCGGCACGGGCGGCGCGCGCGAACCGGTGCGCATGCCGGGCCTGCACGCCGGCTCGCTGGTCCGCGTCGCGCTGAGCGCGGACGGCACGCTGCTGGCCATCCGCTCGGTCGATCGCAATGCCAGCCGGCAGCTGCAGCTATGGCGCTTGCCCGCGGCCCCGACGCAGGCCGCGCTTGCCGAGGGCGGAGCGCCGTGTGCGATCGCGTTGCCGGCCGATCTGCGCAGGACATCCAATGCCGTGTTTCGACCGGGGGCGGCGCACGAGCTCGCCGTGGCCGACGACGACAAGGTGCGGCTGTGGACGATCACGCTGCCCAGGAGCGGCTGCATCGGCGCAACCGTCACGCGCAAGCGCGTGTTCGACCGTTTGCCGCGCGGGCAGATCACCAGCCTCGCCTTCGAGCCGCAAGGGCGCGCGCTGCTGGCAGGCAACTATCTGGGCAAGGTCTATCGCATTCCGGTCGAGGGCGGCCGCGACGATGCGGCCGCCGGCAAGCGCACGAGAGAACCGGCGGTGACGGTGCTCAAGCATGACGCCTCGGGCGTCATCACCGCGCTCGCGATGCCCGCCGATGCGCCGTTCGTGGTGGCCGGCGACGATCACGGCAATCTGTTCCTGCTGGCCTCGGATGGCCGTGGGCTGCTGCCGCTACCCCAGTCGGTCTATCGCGACGGCGACCGCCGCCAGCCCATCGCATTTCTTTCGTTGTCCGACGATGGCAGACGCCTCTACTCGGCCGGCACCGAACTGGCGGCGGAATGGAATCTTGATCCCGACGCGTGGCGCGGCACGGCATGCCGGATCGCCGGCGGCGGCTTCACCGATCGGCAGAAGGCCGCTCTGTTCAGCGGCGGCTTCATCGCCCCGGCGCCATGCGAGTCGTTCGACACGGGCGCCGACGCCTCGTAGCGCCGTCGTTCGGCGGCATCTCACCAGCCCATTTCCCAGGAGACACGCCATGCCCTTCGTGAACTTGCCGGATGACGGCGACCGCTATGCCCTGATCGCCTTCGACGAGGATGGCGACGAACGAGCGGACGACCCGGATGGCGAAGCCGGCTGCCTGTCGTTGCGGCTGCTCGAGCGCTGGCGCGCCGCGCCGCCGACCGATGTCTTCCTGTGGTGCCATGGCTGGAAGGGCGACATGCCGGCTGCGCTGGACCAGTACGGCAGATGGATCGGCGCCTTCGCGCGGCAGCGTGCCGATCGAGAGGCGGCGCAGGCGCAGCGGCCGGAGCTGCGGATCGAACATGTCGGACTGCATTGGCCCAGCCAGCCCTGGGGCGACGAGGAGATGGCCGAGGGCGCGGGCGATGCCAGCTTCGCCGCAGCCGCGGCGGTGGGGCCGCAGGCGTTGATCGACGCTTACGCCGAACGTCTGGGCGATACGCCGCGGGTGCGCGCCGCGCTGGCCACGATCGTCGAAGTGGCACGCACCGAGCCCGATGCGATGCGCCTGCCCGTCGAGGCGCAGGCCGCCTACCGCGATCTCGATTGGGCGCTGGGGCTACGGTCCGAAGGCATCGGCGGCGACTTGTCGTCCGACCGTCTGCCGTTCGACCCGGAGCAGGCCTTCGATGACGCGCTGCAGGTCGATGCCGCATTCGGCGGCCCTTCGCTGTCCGGCATCCTCGCGCCGCTGCGCCAGCTGTCGTTCTGGACCATGAAAAAGCGTGGGCAGCGGATCGGCGAGACCGCGCTGCATCCGCTGCTGAACCGGCTGCTCGAGGCTGCGCCGGCGGTCCGGCTGCATCTGGTTGGCCACAGCTTCGGCTGCGTGGTGATGTCCTCCGCGCTGGCCGGGCCGGGCGGCGATGCGCCGTTGCGCCGGCCCGTGGCCAGTTGCGTGCTGATCCAGGGCGCGATGTCGATCTGGTCCTATTCGCCCGACATCCCGTTGCAGCCCGGCACGGCGGGCTACTGCCACGGGATCCTGACGCACGGCAAGGTCAGCGGGCCCATCGTCGTCACCCGGTCGCGCCACGACAGCGCGGTTGGCGTGCTGTACCCCTGGGCCGCCGGCGTCGCGAGCCAGCTGACCCTGGCGGAAACCTCGGCGTTGCCCAAGTACGGCGCGATCGGCGCGTTCGGTCTGCAGGGCATCGATGGGGCCGCAGACGCGTCGATGCTCGGCGTGGACGGCGTCTACCCATGGGGGGAAGGCGACGTGTTCAATCTCGATGCGAGCCAGTTCATCCGCAAGGGCCAGGGCATCTCCGGGGCGCACAGCGATATCGACGGCCCGGAGGTCGCGCACCTGATCTGGCAGGCCGCGATGGCCGCCATCGCCACGAACGGGAACACGCCATGAACGCGCACGCCGCGGAACCGGACGAGGGCGAGGCGCCGCTGCCGCTTGGGGTCGACGCCGACACCGGTCTGCCGCTGCCGCCGATCGACGCTCGCGCCTTCGATGCGTTCGGTCGGCGCGAGACCGAGCGTCGCCGCTCCCCCGAAGCGGCCGCGGAGAAATCGCGTCAGTCCCGCACATTCGCGTTGATGGGCGATGTCTCGGCCAACGAACTGGATCAGGCCGGCTGGGGGCTGGTGTTCGCCAGCGGCACCGATCCGGCGCCGTGGCTGGACGCGCTGGCGCCTCTGGTGGGAAGACGGCGGGAACAGGCCGGCGCCCGCTTTCGCGTCTTCGCCGGCGAGCAGGGTTGCCAGCCGGGCGAAACGGCAAGCGCCTGGCTGACCCGGCATGGCGCCTCGCTGAACCTGGTCGATCCGGAACTGGGCGTGCCGTACTACCTCGCGCTGGTCGGCTCGCCGCAGCAGATTCCCTACGCGTTCCAATACACACTGGACCTATACTGGGCGGTCGGCCGCCTGGATTTCGCCGCGCCCGATGAGCTGCGCCACTATGCGGACAGCGTCGCGGCATGGGAAGCGGCGAACCATGCCAGGGCTACCCTACCGGGCAGCGTGTTGTTCGCGACCTGCCACGATTTCGACCGTGCTACCCGCCTGCTGACGCGCCAGCTGGTCGGCCCGCTGGCCGAGACGCTGGGGCGGCGCCCCGACATGGCCTTCCATCCGGTGCTTGCCGAAGCCGCCACCAAGGCGGCGCTGCGCGAGATCCTGCGCGGCAAGCTGACGGACGGCGCACCGGCGCTGCTGTTCACCGGCACGCACGGCGTCAGCCTGCGCGCGGATGATCCGCGCCAGGCCGGTACGCAAGGCGCCATCGTCTGCCAGGACTGGCAGGGCTACGGGGCGATCGGGCCCGATCACTGGTTTGGCGCCGACGATCTGCCAGAGGACATCCATTGCCACGGCATGATCCATTTCTGTTTCGCCTGCTACGGTGCGGGGGTACCCGAGTTCGACGACTTCGTGCAGGCGCAGGCCCCGGTGCGAATCGCGCAGGCTTGCCGTACCGCACGGCTGCCGCAGCGGCTGCTGGCGCATCCGGACGGTGGCGCGCTGGCGGTGCTTGGGCATGTCGACCGCGCTTGGGCATACAGCTTCCAGAACACACGGGCCGCGCCGCAGACCCAGGGCTTTCGCGACGTGATCGGCAGCCTGATGCGCGGCGATCGTATCGGTCATGCGACCGACCGCTTCAATCTGCGCTGGGCCGCGCTCAGTACCGAGTTGGCGGACCTGCTGCGCGAACGTCAGGCAGGCGCCATGGTGCCGGAGCGCGAGCTCGCGCAGCGCTGGGTGATGCGCGACGATGCGCGCAACTACGTGGTCCTTGGCGATCCGGCGGTACGTATGCAGCGATGAATGCAGCGATGGATGCCGAGAGGAATGCCGAGAGGAATGCCGTATCGAGCCGTCATCTCGGCAGCCGCCGGACTGTCCCGGCGTCGATATAAAAAACATATCGTCCAAGCCATTCTTGGTATTGGACGCAAATCGCGGTTTCCTCGAAGATTCCACCATCCGGCGGGCTCGTTCCCGGCCGCACATCGACAAGTGGGAAGAGGAGACAAGCATGCCGACCAGCGCCGTCCGTCAGGACGTTTCATCGCAACCCGACGTCGCGGCGACGCCGCCGCTGCATCCGGTGCCCGATCAGCATGGCGTCAATCTATTTGCCAGCGATCCTGATCTGCGTGCGCTGCTGCCGCTGTATCTGCCGGCGGACCTGTACCAGCATCTGTTGCCGCATCTGGATCGCATGGGCGCGCTGGCTGGCGGCGTGCTCGATGCACTGGCCAATACCGCCGACCACCATCCGCCCACGCTGACGCACCGCACGCGCACCGGCATCGATGCGCAGCGCATCGACAAGCATCCTGCCTATGTCGAGCTCGAACGCGTGGCCTTTGCCGAGTTCGGGCTGGCGGCGGTATCGCATCGCGGTGGCGTGCTGGGCTGGCCGCAGGCGATGCCGGCGGCGGCCAAGTACGCGCTGACCTATCTGTTCGTGCAGGCGGAGTTCGGCCTGTGCTGCCCGCTGTCGATGACCGATTCGCTGACGCGCACGCTGCGCAAGTTCGGCGATCCTGCGCTGGTCGAGCGCTTCCTGCCGAACCTGACCACGCAGGTGTTCGAGGACCTGTACCAGGGCGCGATGTTCATGACCGAACAGGGCGCGGGCTCCGATGTGGCGGCCACCGCCACGCGCGCGATCCCCGATCCCGAGGCGCAGGGCGGCTGGCGCCTGACCGGCGACAAGTGGTTCTGCTCGAATCCCGATGCCGAGCTGGCGATGGTGCTGGCGCGTCCGGATGGGGCGCCGGACGGCATCAAGGGCGTGTCGCTGTTCCTGCTGCCGCGCCGGCTCGCCGATGGCAGCCCGAACCACTATCGGATCATCCGCTTGAAGGACAAGCTCGGCACGCGCTCGATGGCGAGCGGCGAGATCCGCCTCGAGGGCGCGCACGCGTGGCTGGTCGGCGAGCCGGGCCGCGGCTTCGTGCAGATGGCCGACATGATCAACAATTCGCGGCTGTCCAACGGCGTGCGCGCCGCCGGGCTGATGCGCCGGGCGTTGTCCGAGGGGCTGTTCATCGCGCGGGAACGCCGTGCGTTCGGCAAGCGGCTGATCGACATGCCCCTGATGCGCCGCCAGTTGCTGAAGCTGACGCTGCCGACCGAGCAGGCCCGCACGATGGTGTTCCAGACTGCCGAGGCGCTGCGCCGGGCCGATGCGGGCGAGGCCGACGCCTATCCGCTGATGCGCATCCTGACGCCGCTGATCAAGTTCCGCGCCTGCCGCGATGCGCGCAAGGTCACCGGCGATGCGATGGAGATCCGCGGCGGCTGTGGCTACATCGAGGAATGGAGCGACCCACGGCTGGTGCGCGACGCCCACCTGGGCTCGATCTGGGAAGGCACCAGCAATATCGTCGCGCTGGACGTGCTGCGGGCGATCCGGCGCGAGGGCGCCCTGCCGGTGCTGCGGGCCCATCTACAGCAGCTGTTGGCGCAGACGCCGCTGCACGCCAATGTCCGTGTGGCGTTCGAAGGCGCGCTGGAACGAGCCTGCACGCTCGCGGCCGACGCCGCCCAGGCCGATGCCGCGGGCGATGTGCTCGCGCGCCAGGCCGCGTCCGCGCTGTACCACGTGACCAGCGCGGTGGCGATGGCCTGGGAAGCGGGACGCATCGGCTCGGTGCGCCGCATGAGTCTGGCCCAGCTGGTGCTGATCCACCGTGTGCTGCCGCGCGACCCACTGGCGGGCGGCGCCGAACCCGATTGGCTGGCCGACACCGTGGCACCCCCGGCCGAAGGCGCGGTGCAGCCTGCCGGCGCGGTCGATCAGGTCGACCTGTTCTGAAGACACGCGGACCTACCCGCGGCGAGGCGCATGCCGTCGCGGCCGGTCCTGCGCAATGAGCAACGCGACAAGCCACGCAACAAGCAACCGAACAAGCAACCCCACAAGCGCCCGGGACGATGAATCCCGACGGCGCATGGCCCGACAAGGAGACATGAGATGACCCCCTGGCAACGCATCGCGGCGATCGCCGCCGTTTCCACGCTGACGCTGTGCGCCGGCATCGCGCCCGCCTTCGCGCAGAAGGACTATCCGTCCAAGCCGATCATGATGGTGGTGACCTACCCGCCGGGCGGTCCGACCGACGCGATGGCGCGCACGCTGGCGGCCTCGCTGAAGAACACGCTCGGCCAGCCGGTGGTGGTCGAGAACCGCGCCGGCGCCGGCGGCAATATCGGCGCGGAAGCCGTCGCGCGCGCCGAGCCCGACGGCTACACGCTGATGTTCGGCACGTCGGCGCCGCTGGCGATCAATGTCAGCCTCTATCGCAAGATCAACTACGACCCGGTCAAGAG
Source organism: Cupriavidus sp. HPC(L) (assembly GCF_000307735.3). NCBI lineage: Bacteria > Pseudomonadati > Pseudomonadota > Betaproteobacteria > Burkholderiales > Burkholderiaceae > Cupriavidus > Cupriavidus sp. HPC(L). The sequence continues at coordinate 6,260 of NZ_AMPR02000179.1, forward strand.
CTTCACGCCGGTGATCCAGATCGGCCATCTGCCGAATGTGCTGGTCGTCAATCCGTCGGTGCCGGCGAAGAACGTCCGCGAGCTGATCGCCTATGCCAAGGCCAATCCCGGCAAGCTGACCTATGCGTCGTCGGGCAACGGCGCCTCATCGCACCTGGCCGGCGTGCTGTTCAACAACCTGGCGGGCACCGATTTCCAGCACATTCCGTACAAGGGCACCGGTCCGGCGCTGAACGATCTGCTGGGCGGCCAGGTCAGCATGACCTTTACCGACGTGCTGACCGCGCTGCCCTTCATCAAGAGCGGCAAGCTGCGCGCGCTCGGCGTGACGACCAGCGAGCGCTCGCAGGCGCTGCCCGATGTGCCGACGGTTGCCGAGCAGGGCGTCGCCGGCTTCGACGTATCGGTGTTCTTCGGCGTGGTCGCACCGGCCGGCACGCCGAAAGAGGTCATCGGCAAGCTGAATTCGGCCTTTGCCGACGCACTGAAGCAGCCGGAGGTCCGCAAGACGCTGCAGGGACAGGGGCTCGAGTTCGCGCCGTCGACCAAGCCCGAGCAACTGGGCGGCTTTATCAAGGCCGAGGTCGGCAAGTGGCGCGCGGTGGTGCAGAAGTCCGGTGCGCAGCTCGACTGACCGGAATCGACGACGATGCCGACGATGGCAACGAGCCAGGGAAATTCGATGACGCAAGCAAGCACCGGCGCGCTCGCCGGCATCCGGGTGGTCGACCTGTCGCGCATCCTGGGCGGCCCTTACTGCGGGCAGATCCTCGGCGACCACGGCGCCGATGTGCTGAAGATCGAGCCGCCGCAGGGCGACGACACGCGGACCTGGGGCCCGCCGTTCAAGGATGGCGTGGCGTCCTACTACTTCGGGCTGAACCGCAACAAGCGCGTGATGCGGCTCGACCTGACGGTGCCGGTCGAGCGCGAGGTATTGCTCGCGCTGCTGGCCGACGCCGATGTGCTGATCGAGAACTTCAAGACGGGCACCATGGAGAAATGGGGCCTGGGCTACGAGGCGCTGTCGGTGCGCTTCCCGCGCCTGGTGCACTGCCGCGTGTCGGGCTTCGGCGCCGACGGTCCGCTGGGCGGCCTGCCGGGCTACGATGCCGCGATCCAGGCGATGGCGGGCATCATGAGCATCAACGGCGAGGCGGACGGCGAGGCGCTGCGCGTCGGCTTGCCCGTGGTCGACATGGTGACCGGGCTGAACGCCGCGCTGGGCGTGCTGCTGGCGTTGCAGGAACGGGAGCGCAGCGGCCGCGGCCAGTTCGTCGAGGCCGCGCTGTATGACTCGGGCCTGTCGCTGCTGCATCCGCACGCGGCCAACTGGTTCATGAGCGGCAAGGCGCCGCAGCGCACGGGCAATGCCCATCCAAACATCTATCCGTACGACACGGTGGCGACCGCCACCGACCCGATCTTCCTGGCGGTCGGCAACGACCGGCAGTTCCGCATCCTGTGCCAGCAGCTTGGCGTGCCCGCGCTGGCCGACGACGTGCGCTATGCGACGGCCGGGGCACGCTCGGTCAATCGGTCCGCGCTGAAGGCCGAGCTGGAGGCGCAGTTGAGCACGCGCGACGGCAAGGCGCTGGCCGATACGCTGGTGCAGGCCGGCGTGCCCTGCGCTCCGGTGTTGTCGGTGCCCGATGCCTTGCAGCATGCGCACACCGCGCATCGCGAGATGGTGGTCGAGATGGAAGGCGGCTACCGGGGTTTGGGCGCGCCTGTGAAGCTGTCGCGCACGCCGGCGACCTATCGTTTCGCGCCGCTGGCCGAGGGAGACGCCTTCCTACCGCGGGAGGGGGAGGGCTAGCCTGCTGTCCACTTTGGACATGGCGGATCTTGGGCTATGGTAACGAGACGCATTCCGAGCGAGAGGCAGCGCCAGCTGGCGCAGACCGGACCGCCGGTGCCGATCGATTCCCAAGGAGACCACCATGTCCTATGTCGACGGTTTTGTCATTGCCGTGCCCACCGCCAACCGCGAGGCCTACCGCGAAATGGCGCAAAAGGCCGCGCACGTGTTCAAGGAGTACGGCGCCCTCCGGGTGTTCGAATGCTGGGGCGACGATGTGCCCGAGGGCAAGGTCACGTCGTTCACGATGGCGGTGCAGCGCAAGGACGACGAGTCCGTGGTGTTCTCGTGGATCGAGTGGCCGTCGCGCGAGAAGCGGGACGAAGGAATGAAGGCTGCAATGGCCGATCCGCGGCTGGCGAACGACATGCAGAACATGCCGTTCGACGGTCAGCGGATGATCTATGGCGGGTTCGAGCCGATCGTCCAGGCCTGAGCGGACAGGCCGGACCGTTCCGCTGGCTTGCGCGCTGGCGCACAGCGTCGGAATGGGCCGATAGCGAGGCGGACCGCGGCTAGAATCGCGGTTCGCGACGCCCTCGCGTCGTTGTCCCGCATACCGACCGCCACCCATGCCGACCAAGAAGCCCGACGCCAGCGCACGCGCGAACAGCGAGCAAGCCCTTCAACTCCTCGACGCGGCCACCGAACACGTGCTGACCCATGGCCTTGGCGACCTGTCGCTGCGCAGCGTGGCCGAGGCCCTGGGCACCAGCCACCGCATGCTGATCTACTACTTCGGCTCGGCGGACGGCTTCTGGCAGGCGCTGCTGCATCGCATCCGCCATGCCGAACAGCAGGCGCGACATCATGCGCTGGCCGAGGGCACGGATCCGAAGTCAGCGCTGGTTGCCGCCTGGCAACGATACTCGGCATCGAACTACCTGCCGATCATGCAGCTGGTGTTCGAGATCTACGGCCGTGCCATTCGCGACCGCGAACGCTTCAGCGGCTTTCTCGAGGATGTCATCGGCAGCTGGACCGGCATGCTGGCCGAACGCTTCGAACGCAGCCTCGGCATGAGCCGAAGCGAAGCGAAGCTGCTGGCCCGCGTCGAAGTGGCGACGATCCGCGGGCTGCTGCTCGATCTGGTCACCACCGGCGACCGCAAGGGCACCACCGCCGCGATCGAATATTTCGCCGAAATGATGACGCGGCCGCGCCAGCGGTGACCCGCGGACTACCCTTGCTTTCCCTGCATTCCAGCCGCTGAGTTCGCGCCGTAATTCGCGCTGGAATCCGCGCGATTCTGCGCGTATACCCTCGCTACACCGATCCATGTACCACATGGTACATTGCGTCTCGATTCGGCTGACCGCTGCGGCGGCCGAACGACATCCCGAGCGGGACGAATCGACGAAACGGTGAGTGCAGGAATGAAACGGCGAACACTTTTGGGCTGGACTGCGGGCGCAGTGCTGGCCGCCACGCTGCCCGGTATCGCGCAGGCGGAAAACTATCCCTCGAGGCCGGTCCGGCTGGTGGTGCCCCAGGCCGGCGGAACGGGCAACGACGTGCTGGCGCGGGCGCTGGCGGAACGGCTGGGACATGCCTGGAAGCAGGCGGTGGTGGTGGAAAACAAGCCGGGCGCCAACGGCGCGCTGGCAATCAACTACGTGCTGTCGCAGCCCGCCGACGGCTACACGCTGTTCTTTGCCGGCGTGTCGAACCTGAGCTTCAACCCGCATCTGTATCCGAAGCTGCCGTACAACCCGTCGAAGGATCTGGTGGGCGTCGCCATGCTGGCGAACTCGCCGTTCGTCTTCGTCGCCGCGCCGTCGCTGAAGGTCAAGACCTTGCAGGAGTTCGTGCAGATGGCGAAGGCGCGTCCCGGCGAGATCAGCTTCGCGTCGGGCGGCGTGGGCAATTCCACGCATCTGGCAATGGAACTGGTCGCCGAAAAGGCGGGAATCAAGCTGCAGCACGTTCCGTTCAATGGGCCGGGCGGTGCCACCAGCCTGATGAACGGCCAGACGCCGGTGATGATGAACGTGGTGGCCGGCGTGCACGCAAACATCGTCGGGCAGAAGCTGGTGCCGCTCGCCGTCACCGGCGACAAGCGTCTCGCCGCGTTGCCCAACGTGCCGACCTTCAAGGAGCTGGGCTATGACGTCGCGGTGCCGGGCTGGTACGCCATCGTCGCCAAGACCGGCACGCCGGCGGCGCTGGTGCAAAAGATCAACGCCGACATCAATCAGGCACTGGACGACCCGCAATTGAAGGAGAAGCTGGCGTTCCAGTTCCTCGAACCGATCAAGGGACCCTCAACGGAGGTCGAGCGCCACATGAAGCGCGACTCTGAAGCCTGGGGTCCGGTCATCCGCAAACTCGGCATTTCTCTTTGATCACGACGCCATGCCTCATCTGACAAAAGCCGTCCACGAATATCGACTCGCGTCGATGCGCAAGCTGATGGACCGACTGCGCGTCGATGCGCTGGTCTTCGGCACGCCCGACTTCTTTCAATTCGCGACCAACTTTCAGCTGGACGTATGGCCCTGGGAACGGCCGGTCTTCGTGGTCGTTCCGCGCAACGGCGACACCTTTGCGGTGATGAACGAGCTGTCGACGAACCATATGCGCTTCGCCACCGAAAAGGGGAAGGTGTGGTTGTCGGATATCACCTATTACGCCGAGCACCCGCGTGTCTCCAATCGCCTGCCGCTGGCGCCGCAGCTGCCCGAGGTCGTGGCGGCGCTGCTGGCGCAGAAGGGCCTGGGCATGTCCCGCATCGCAGTGGACGTCGCCCACCCCATCCTCACGGCGGCGCAGCGCTATCTGCCCGAGATGACGCTGCGGCCCGCGATGGGTGAGATGCGCAGCCTGCGGTGGGTCAAGCATGCCGAGGAACAGCAGGTCATGCGCGAACTCGGCGCACTGACGGACTGGGTGCAGGACCGGTACCGCGAGAACATTCGCGCCGGTCGGCTGGTCCAGGAGCTCGATCACGCGATGGCGGCCCTGATGGTCGAGGAAGCCGCGCGCCGCTTCCCCGGCGAGGACTTCGACATCCTGAAGTGCTGGACGCTGTCCGGCCCCGCCTCCGCCTCCCCGCATGGCGACGGCGCGGCCTGCGGCGCGCGCATTTCGGCGGGCGACACCATCGTCAACCTGGTGCTGCCGCGTTTGAATGGACTATACGTCGAGAACGAACGGACCTGGTTCTGCGGCAAGCCGACGGACCAGCAGGCGCGCCTGTATTCCGTCGCGGCCGAAGCCACCGATGCCGCGGTCGAGGCGGCGGTGCTGGGCAAACGCGTCTGCGACATGGATGCCGCGGCATTGCAGGTGATCGAGCGGGCCGACTGCGCGCAATACGTCTTTCACCGGACCGGCCATGCCGTTGGCCTGATGCTGCATGAGTATCCGGAAGACATGGCGTTCAATACGCGGCCGTTGCTGGCAGGGGAGGTGTATTCCGCCGAGCCGGGTCTTTATGTCTATGGACTTGGTGGCTTCCGCCTCGACGATACGGTGATCGTGGGCGAGCGGCCGGAGGTCATCGTCAAGACGCCGAAGACGTTGGCTTACGCGACGGTGGCGTAGCGCAACGCGGCAGGATTGGCCATCCGCCGTCATGCGAATGGCCCGAGGCAACTATTTGCTGAGCAGGCGGTCGAGCTTGGCGTCCACTTGTTGGAGGCGCATATCGATTGCGCCGACTCGAACCTCGAGCGCGCCCAGCCGGGCTTCCACTGCGTCAAGTCTGGCGCCGAAGCGATCCAGCCTCTTGTCGACTGCATCGAGCCGGCCCGTCAGCCGCTTGTCCATTTCGATAAGCTGGGCCTGCAACGGTGCGGTGTTCTTGTCGACCTTGTCTTGCATGTTGGAGCTTTGGAAGCTCATCACCGAGATGACGAGCGCGATCCCACTGCCGACGGACGAGAACACGCCCCACGGGGGAATGATTACCCCCACCTGCTTGCGGATCAGTTGAAGCGCGTCGTGTCGGGACAGCGCGTCGTCGCGGCGTCGATGGGGCTTGGGGCGAGGGGGGGCGGCTTGCATCGCATCGTGATCGGTAACGTTCGGGTCCGGGGTGGTGATCATGGTCTTCGTCCATCGAGATAAGAAGGGCGGCATCGGTCGGCGAGGCGTGGGACAAGGATCAACGTCCTTGCCGCCACACCACTCGACTGATGCCGCACTATCCCACCTCAGGATTTGCCCGGCTTTCGCTTTTCTCCGACGTCCATCGAAGAGCGTGCACACGATCCCGACACATTCCCTTCGCTGGCGCGACGCCCCGCGCTCGCCTGGCGATCAACCCGGAATCATCCCCGTCAGCCAATACGCCTGCACCATCGTGATGATCCCGACGATCACCGCGAACAGCAGGCTGTGCTTGACCGTGAAGCGGAACAGCTCCGACTCGCGGCCAACCAGTCCGGTTGCCGCGCAGGCCACCGCGATCGACTGCGGCGAGATCATCTTGCCGGTCACGCCGCCGGTGGTATTGGCGGCCACCAGCAGCGTGTCCGAGACGCCGATCTGATGCGCGGTCGTGCTCTGCAGCGAGCAGAACAGCGCGTTCGACGAGGTATCCGAGCCGGTCAGGAAGACGCCGAGCCAGCCGAGGAACGGCGAGAAGAAGGGGAAGGCCGCACCGGTGCCGGCCAGCAGCAGCGCCAGCGTCGACGACATGCCCGAGTAGTTGGCGACGAAGGCGAAGGCCAGTACCAGTCCGATCGACAAGATGGGCCGGCGCAGCTCGAGCAGCGTCTCGCCGAAGGTCGCCAGCAGCGTGCGCGGCGACATGCGCAGCAACACGGCGGAGATCAGGGCGGTAAGCAGGATCGCGGTGCCGACGGCGGACAGCAGGTCGATCTTCAGCACCGCGTCGTAGGCCTTGGGCTCGGCGACGATCGGCGCGGTCTTGACGACCAGCTTGTCGAGCCAGGGCACCGGGAACTTCAGCACAGTGCCGGCCAGCGCGCCCCCGGATGCGAACAGCGCCTTGAACGGCTGCAGGCTCCAGACCGTGACGATGGCGGTCAGGATGCCGAACGGCGCCCAGGCGCGCACCGTCTGGGCAAGTGTGTACGGCGAAGCCTTGCGCGCGTTGCGCTCGTTGGCCGTGCCGATCGCGGGAAAACCGCCCATATCGCCGAAGCCGCCGAGCGCAGCGGCGCCACCGTGGCCGGCTCGCAGCGATGCGCCGGCGGCACGCGCCGCGCTGCGCGGTTGCCAGACCTTCAGGAAGGCCGACAGCGACACCAGGCTGACCAGGGCCGAGGTGATGTCGGGCAGTTCGGGACCGATATGGTTGGCGGTGAAGTACTGCGTCACGGCAAAGCTGCCGCCGGTGACCAGCGCGGCCGGCCAGGTCTCGCGCACACCCTTGACGCCGTCCATCATGAACACCAGCCAGAACGGTACCGCCAGCGACAGCAGCGGCAATTGCCTGCCGGCCATCGCGCCGATATGGAAGGGGTCGATGCCGGTGACCTGTCCGGCCACGATGATCGGGATGCCCATCGCGCCGAAGGCCACCGGCGCGGTATTGGCGATCAGGCACAGACCCGCGGCGTAGAGCGGATTGAAGCCCAGGCCGACCAGCAACGCGGCGGTGATCGCCACCGGCGCGCCAAAACCGGCCGCGCCTTCGAGGAAGGCGCCGAAGGCAAAGCCGATCAGCAGCACCTGCAGACGCTGGTCATCGGTGATCGCCAGCACCGAAGCGCGGATCACGTCGAACTGGCCGGTCTTGACGACGATCTTGTACAGGAACACCGCGGTGACGATGATCCACGCGATCGGCCACAGGCCGTACAGGAAGCCGTAGCCCGCCGAGGCGAGCGCCTGCGGCACGGGCATGCCATAGCCTGCAATGGCCACGGCCAGCGCGAGCGCCAGCGTGATCGCGGCGGCCACATGGCCCTTCATGCGCAGCAGCGCCAGCGCGACGAAGAAGAACAGGATGGGAATGGCGGCCGCCAGCGAGGACAGCCACAGGCTGCCAAGCGGCGTATAGACCTGTTGCCAGGTTTGCATATCGGTCTCCTCCGAGGGATGCGAGTCTAGAAAGGGAAATTGGATTTGGCGAAGTGGCCGAGCACGTCTCGGTCACCATCGCGTCGTTCCCGCGAACGCGGGAATCCGGCGTCTTCGGAAGCCGCTGGATCCCCGCCTGCGCGGGGACGACAGACGTTGGTGGGCAGGGCGCTTGCTATTCGGGTTGCCCGCGCTCGCGCAGCAGATCGGCGAGGCTGCGCGCCGCCGGCCGCAAGGGCTCTCGATGATCGGTCCACCCCATCTGCCGCGATGGCGTGAACGCGCGCAGCCGCATCGCGGCCCAGCGGAACACCCGGTAGAGGCGCGGATGCGCAAACGCGCCGCGCCAGAAGCGCCAGATCAGCTGTTCGCCGCGGCTGTAGCGCGCGCCCTGGCCGCGCAGGGGATGCTGTACCGCCTCGTCGGGATTGCGGTTGGCCTCGGTGCGCAGCCGGATCAGCAGCTGGGGAATCGGAATCCGCACCGGGCAGACCTCGCCACAGGCGCCGCACAGGCTCGACGCGGTCGGCAGATCGGCGGTGGCGTCCAGTCCCAGCAGATGCGGCGAGATGATCTTGCCGATCGGGCCCGGATAGGTGGTGCCGTAGGCGTGCCCGCCGATGCGGGTATAGACCGGGCAGTGGTTCATGCAGGCGCCGCAGCGGATGCACTGCAGCGTCGCGCGCAATTGCGCGTCGGCATAGGCCTGGGTGCGTCCGTTGTCGAGCAGCACCACGTGCATCTCGCGCGGGCCGTCGAGCTCGCCGGCGCGGCGCGGACCGGTGATCAGGTTGAAGTAAGTGGTGATTGCCTGGCCGGTGGCCGAGCGCGTCAGCAGCGTGGCGAGCGGCACGATATGGTCCAGGCTCGCCACCACCTTCTCGATGCCCATGATCGCGATATGCACCGGCGGCACGGTGGTCGACAGCCGGCCGTTGCCCTCGTTCTCGACCAGCCACAGCGTACCGGTGTCGGCGGCGGCGAAGTTGACGCCGGACAGGCCGATATCGGCCTCGACGAAGGCGTGCCGCAGCGCGCGGCGGCCGGTCTGGATCAGCGTGTCGACGTCCTCGGTGTAGGGCGTGTCGGGGATATGCTGCTCGAACAGCGCGGCGATATCGCCGCGCGTCTTGTGAATCGCCGGCATCACGATATGCGAGGGGCCTTCGCCGGCCAGCTGGACGATGTATTCGCCCATATCCGACTCGAGGCTGCGGATGCCGCGCTCGGCGAGGTAATGGTTCAGCGCGATCTCCTCGCTGGCCATCGACTTGCCCTTGATCACGCTGCGCGCGCCGTGGCGCTCGGCAATGTCCGCGATGATCGCGTTGGCCTCGTCGGGCGTCTGCGCCCAATGGACCTGCACGCCGACCTCCGTCAGCTTTGCCTCCAGTTGCTCCAGCAGCTGCGGCAGATGCGCCAGCGCATGCTGGCGCACCGCCTCGCCGAGGTCGCGCAAGGCCTGCAGCTCGTCGCCGTCCGGAAACTGGACCGCGCGCTTGTTCTGCAGGAAGTCCATCGCGCCGCGGAAGCTGCTGCGCAGCTTGGCGTCGTCGAGCGCCGCCCGGGCCCGCGCCTTGAAGTCGGCGGACGGTACGAAATGCATCGGGGTCGCGCTCATACCGGTTCTCCCGATGTCGGTGCCGACGCTTGTATTGCCGGCGATGCCGTGCTGCCGCCGCGCTCGACGATCAGCACCCACAGCCGGCGCGGCCCATGCGCGCCATAGGCCAGCGTCTGCTGGATGTCGGAGGTTTTCGACGGGCCGGACACCAGCACCAGATTGGTCGGCATGCCGTCCTGCCAGCGTTCGGCGCGCATCGCGGCGTGCAAGTCCGCATGCAGCGTGTCGGCGTAGACCAGCGCCACATGCAGCGGCGGGACCAGCGAGACCGTGCGCGGCGCGCGCGCGTCCGGCAGCAGCACCAGCGTGCCGGTGCCGGCGATGCCCGAGCGGGCCACCGTGAAGCCGGCGTCGATGGTGTCGAACAGCTCGCCCTTCCACGCTTCGATGGGGCGTTGGTATGCGACGGCGTCGACGGCCGATGGCAGGCAGCGCGACAGCGCGATGCCTTCCGGACCTTGGGGATCGAACAGCAGGCGGCGCACGCCGTCTTCGGCGAGGCGCTGGGCCAGCAGTGCGGGCCAGCCGGCCTCGTCGGTGCGCCAGACTTCGGCGTGTGCCGCGTGAAGGGCGGCCTGCATCGCGTCCGCGAGCGTGGCGCCGTCCCCGGGTGCGTGCATCGCGCGCCGGCCGTCGAAATGCGCGTCGATGCGCCGGCTCAGCGTTGGCGCCGCGGCGGGGTCGTCGTTGGCGACCGGCGCGGCAGCGCGCAGCCGTTCGAGGATGCGCGTGCGGGCGTCGTCGGCGATCATCGCTGCGTCTCCGTTGCGGCCAGCGCCGCGTGCGGGCCGGCGCTTCCATCGCGGTCGCCATCCCCGCTTCCATCCGCATGACCAAGACGGCGCCACAGGAACGTGGCCATATGCTCGACCTTGAGGCCCAACGCCTGCCGGCGCGCCGCATGGCCGATATTGAGCAAGCAGCCGCAGTCGGCCGATACCAGCGTGTCGCAGCCGGTGGCACAAGCGGAAGCGACCTTGTCCTGCACCATCGCGCCCGAGATGTCCGGATGCTTCAGCGAGAAGGTGCCGCCGAAACCGCAGCACTCGGATTCGCGCTCGTGTTCCAGCCGTGTGACACCGGGCAATGCGTCGATCAGTTCGACGCCGTGAACGCGCGTGCCCATCTCGCGGCGGGCCGCGCAGGAGGTATGCAGTACCACGGTCTCCGGCCTGACAGATCCCGACGTCGACGCCTCCGCCGGCGCGGCATCCGGATAGCGGACCTTCAGTACGCGCAGCAGGAACTCGCTCAGTTCGAACACGCGCTCGGCCAGTGCGCGCGCCTTCGGGCCTGCCACGGCATCGTCCTCGAACAGCTTGGGCCAGTGATGGCGCATCATGCCGGCGCAGGAGCCGGAGGGCACGACGATCGGCCAGGGCTGGGCGAACAGATCGAGCTGCGCCCGCGCGACGGCGCGCGCCTGCTCGGGGTTGCCGCTGCTGTAGGCCGGCTGGCCGCAGCAGCTCTGCCCGCGCGGGAAATGCACGGTCAGCCCTTCCCGCTCCAGCAGACGGACCGCATCCAGGCCGGCTTGCGGCACGAACAGGTCGACCAGGCAGGTCGCGAACAGGTACACCTGCGCGGGGGCCTCGGGGTATTGCCTCGGAATCATGTCTCGCTCCGGAGATGGCCCGCCTGCAATGGCGGGCTCGATGCGTAGTAGTGGCGTAGTAGTGGGGTAGTCGTGCGTTTGGGACGTCGTTCTGCGTCCAAGTGTGGGCGCGGCCGAGCACGTCCGCTTCGGCGGCATAATTCCCGCTGCGGCGGCAAGGTTCAAATTGGTTGGACCAGTTGAACGCGCGACGAAGCGAGGGGAGAGGACGATGGCGGCAGGCATGCGCGAGCGCGGCCGGGTGGAGGAGGTAATGCGCAAGGTCGAGACCGCGCTGCTGGACGGCACGTGGCCGGCGGGCACGCGCCTGCCGGCGGAGCGTGTCCTGGCCGAGACCTACGGCGTGGCCCGCAACACGGTGCGCGAGGCCACGCAACGGCTGGCGGCGCGGGGGCTGCTGCAGAGCCGGCGTGGCGCCGGCGTGTTCGTCACCGAGCAGCTGCGCAGCGGCATCGCGTCGCCGTGGCGCCAGCTGGTTGCCGACCATCCGGCGCTGCGCGAGGACATCCTGGAATTCCGCCGTGTGCTGGAGGGCGCCACCGCGTATTTCGCCGCGCTGCGCGCCGACGGGCAGGACCTGCGGCGGATCCGAACCCTGTTGGACCAGTTGGAGCGCGCCCGCGAACGCGACGACAAGCAGGCGGAGGCCGACGCGGACGCCCAGCTGCACGAGGCGATCGCGCTGGCCTCGCACAACACGATGTTCCTGCACCTGCATACCAGCGTGATCGGCATGCTGCGCGAGCACATCACGACCAACGGTACCGGCCTGCGCGAGCAGGACGCCGAGGCCTCCGACCAGCTGCTGCTGCAGCATCGCACGCTGTGCGCCGCGATCCTGGCGCGGCGCCCGGAAGAGGCGCGCACAGCGATGCAGGCGCATATCGACTACGTGCGCAGCCGGGCGGAGTAGCCGGCCGTCGTCGAGCGACGCGCCTTCTTCGGAGCTCCGGAGTCTGGTTTCTTCCCGGCAGGCGCACGCAGAAACGGGTACGCTCCCGGCGCCGGCGTGGCACGACTGTCCGCTCGCCGACGCCGCAGCAGCCGTTCCCGCAACGGAAATCGGACCGGTTTTGGCGGCCGGTGAGCCGGCGGAATTGGCACGCAGAAACGGGTACGCTTCGCCCCCAAGTCCTTCGCCAGAGAGTCGCCATCGGGCTTCCATGACGTTTGCGCGCTATATTCCGGACCAGGGGCCCGGTGCCGCGCCAAGCCGCGTCATGACAGGGCTACCGCTCCTTGCCGGGGGAACAGATGGCGTTCACTGAAACGATCGGCGCGCGGCGCTACGCGTTCGCGGACCTGAAGACGCTGCTGGCCAAGGCCAGCCCGGCCCGCTCGGGCGACCAGCTGGCGGGCCTGGCCGCCGACAGCGAAGAAGAGCGGATGGCTGCACGGATCGCGCTGGCCGACCTGCCGCTGTCGCGCTTCCTGAACGAGGCGCTGATCCCGTACGAAAGCGACGAGGTCACGCGGCTGATCGTCGACCGCCACGACGCCGATGCCTTCGCCGAGATCGCCGCGCTGACGGTCGGCGAATTGCGCAACTGGCTGCTGCTGCACGAGACCGACGGCACGGTGCTGGCCCGCGTGGCGCCGGGCATCACGCCCGAAATGGCGGCCGCGGTCAGCAAGCTGATGCGCAACCAGGACCTGATTGCGGTGGCGCGCAAGTGCCGTGTGGTGACGCGCTTTCGCGACACGATCGGACTGCCGGGCCGGCTGTCGGTGCGCTTGCAGCCCAACCATCCCACCGACGACCCCAAGGGCATTGCCGCCTCGATCATCGACGGCCTGTTCTATGGCTGCGGCGACGCCACTATCGGCATCAATCCGGCTGGCGACAACCTGGCGTCGATCGTGGCGCTGCTGCGGCTGATCGACGAGCTGCGCGAGCGCCACGGCGTGCCGACGCAGTCGTGCGTGCTGACCCATGTCACCAACACGCTGCGTGCGATCGAGCAGGGCGCGCCGGTCGACCTGGTGTTCCAGTCGATCGCCGGCAGCGAGCAGGCCAACGCCGCCTTCGGGATCGATCTGGCGCTGCTGGCCGAAGCCCGCGCCGCCGCGCTGTCGCTGGGCCGCGGCACGGTCGGCGACAACCTCATGTATTTCGAGACCGGGCAGGGCAGCGCGCTGTCGGCCAACGCCCACCACGGCGTCGACCAGCAGACCATGGAGGCGCGGGCATATGCGGTGGCGCGCGCCTTTTCGCCGCTGCTGGTCAATACCGTGGTCGGCTTCATCGGGCCGGAGTACCTGTACGACGGCAAGCAGATCGTGCGCGCCGGGCTCGAGGACCATTTCTGCGGCAAGCTGCTCGGCGTGCCGATGGGCTGCGACATCTGCTACACCAACCACGCCGAGGCCGATCAGGACGACATGGACACGCTGCTGACGCTGTTCGGCGTGGCCGGCGTCAACTTCATCATGGGCGTGCCCGGCGCGGACGACATCATGCTGAATTACCAGAGCACGGCCTTCCACGACGCGCTGTACCTGCGCGAGACGCTGGGCCTGGCGCCGGCACCGGAGTTCGAGGCCTGGCTCAAGCGCACCGGCATCTTCGGCGACGATGGCAGGCTGGTCGAGCCGGCCGAGCGCCAGCCCTTGCTGCAACTGGCGCACGACCTGTAAGCGATTCAGGCCCATTCAAGCCCATTCAGGATCATTCAGGCCCATTCAGGCCCATTCAGGAGCGATCGATGCCTTCGACCCTCGCCCCGCCCCATCCCTGGCAACGGCTGCGCCAGTTCACCTCGGCGCGCATCGCGCTCGGCCGCGCCGGGCACAGCCAACCCACCGACGCGGTCCTCGCGTTCGGCCTGGCCCATGCGCAGGCGCGCGACGCGGTGCACCAGCCGTTGTCGTGCGAGACCGTCAAGGCGGCGCTGGACGAGGCAGGGTTTGCTCATCTAGGGGTCCATAGCGCCGCGGCGGACCGCGCGCAGTACCTGCGCCGCCCCGATCTGGGCCGCCGGCTGGACGAGCACAGCCGCGAGCGGTTGCGCCAGGCAGCGGGCGAGCCGTGCGACGTGGCCTTCGTGATCGCCGACGGCCTGTCGGCACAGGCGGCGCAGCGCCATGCGGTGCCGGTGCTGCGCGCGGTGCGCGAGCGGCTGCCCGACTGGCGGATCGGCCCGGTCGCGATCGCCGAGCAGTCGCGCGTGGCCCTCGGCGACGAAATCGGCGAGCTGCTGCGCGCGCGGCAGGTCGTGATGCTGATCGGCGAGCGCCCCGGCCTCAGTTCCCCCGACAGCCTGGGCATCTATCTGACCTACGACCCCCATCCCGGCCGCACCGACGCGCAGCGCAACTGCATCTCGAACGTGCGCCCGGAAGGGCTGCCGTACCCGCAGGCGGCCGATCGGCTGGCGTGGCTGCTGCGCGGCGCGGTGGCGCTGTGCTGCAGCGGCGTGCGGCTCAAGGAGGACAGCGGCGCGCTCGGCGCCGGCGAGGCCGCCGCGCTCAGGTCACCGGCGCCGGATTGAACAGCACCAGCGCGTTCTGCAGCTTCCACTGCTCGGCATACGACTTGCGGCCGCTGGCAATCTCGAGCATCGTGTGGAACAGCTGCCAGCCGACCTCTTCGATGGTGGCCTCGCCGGTCGCGATCCTGCCGGCGTCGATGTCCATCAGGTCGTGCCAGCGGCGCGCCAGGTCGCTGCGCGTGGCGACCTTGATCACCGGGACTTCGGCCAGTCCGTACGGCGTGCCGCGGCCCGTGGTGAACACATGCAGGTTGATGCCGGCGGCCAGCTGCAGCGTGCCGCAGATGAAGTCGCTGGCCGGCGTTGCCGCATAGAGCAGGCCCTTCTGCCTGGCCTTCTCGCCGGGCGCCACCACGCCGTGGATCGGCCCGGTGCCCGACTTGACGATCGAGCCCATCGCCTTCTCGACGATGTTCGACAGGCCGCCCTTCTTGTTGCCCGGCGTCGTGTTCGCGCTGCGGTCGACGCGGCCCTTGCTGAGGTAATCGTCGTACCAGGCCATCTGCTCGATCATCGCTTGCGCGACCTCGGGCGTGGCGGCGCGTGCGGTCAGCTGGTCGATGCCGTCGCGCACCTCGGTGACCTCGGAGAACATCACGGTGGCGCCGGCGCGCACCAGCAGGTCGGTGGCAAAGCCGACCGCGGGATTGGCGGTGACGCCAGAAAACGCATCGCTGCCGCCGCACTGCACGCCGACAACGAGTTCGGAAGCCGGGCACGTCTCGCGCCGGCGCGCATTCAGCCGCTGCAGATGGCGCTCGGCCGTCTTCAGGATCGAATCGATCATCGAGCCGAAGCCCACATGGCGCTCGTCCTGCAGGCACACCACGTCCGGTGCGCCGCCTTCGATCTGCAGCGGGATCGTGCCGGACTCGATCAGTCGCGTCGGCTGCAGCTTCTCGCAGCCGAGGCTGACGATCATCACCTCGCCGCCGAAGTTCGGATTGAGCGCCAGGTTGCGGATCGTTCGGATCGGGATCACCGCATCGGGCGCGTCGATGGCCACGCCGCAGCCATAGCTGTGTTCCAGCGCCACCACGTCGTCGACGTTCGGGTAGCGCGGCAGCAGCTCGGCCTTGATTCGGCGCACCGCGAAGTCGACCACGCCGGCCACGCACTGCACCGTCGTCGTGATCGCCAGGATGTTGCGCGTGCCGACCGAGCCGTCGGCATTGCGATAGCCCTCGAAGGTGTAGCCCTCGAGCGGCGGCAACTCGGCCGGCACGCGGCTGGCGATCGGCAGCGCGTCGAGTTCCGGTGCGGACGGCATCCGCAGCACGCGCTCGTTGACCCAGCTGCCGCGTGGCAGCGGCTTCACGGTGTAGCCGATGACGACGTTGTAGCGCAGCACCGGCGCGCCTTCGTGGAGATCGACCAGCGCGACCTTGTGGCCCTGCGGCACCGCCTCGACCAGTTGCAATCCGCACGGGAAGGTGGTGCCGGCCGGCAGGCCGCCATCGTTGGCGACGATGGCGACGTTGTCGGCGTCGTGCATGCGGATATAGAGCGGTTGGCCGGCGCTGCGGCTCGCCGTTTGCATCATGAGCTTATCTCCTGGGCCGCCGTCAGTCGGCGGTGATCTTTCCGGTTTCGATGACGTGCTTCCATCGGGCCGATTCGGCGGCCTGGAAGCGGGTGAACTGTTCGGGTGTGTTGCCGACGATCTCGAAGCCGACCTCGAGCAGCCTGTTCCTGACCGCGGGGTCGTTCAGCCCGGCGACGATGCCCTTGTGCAGCCGCTCGCGGACATCGGCGGGCAGCCCCTTGGGCGCGGCCACTGCCTGCCACGAGTAGACGACCAGGTTCCTGATCCCGGCCTCGTCCATGGTCGGTACCGATGGCAGTACCGGCGAGCGTTGCGTGCTGGTGATCGCCAGCGCGCGGATCTTGCCGGCCCTGACCTGCGGCATCGCCGTGTTGATGTTCATGAAGGTCGCATCGACCTGCCCGCCGATCAGATCGTTCATCGCCGGCGCGCCGCCCTTGTACGGGACATGCGTGCCACTGGTGCCGGTCTGCTGCCAGAACAGCTCGGCGGTCAGGTGGTCGCTGGTGCCGTTGCCGGCCGAGGCGAAGGTCAGCTTGCCCGGATTGGCCTTCAGGAACGCGACCACCTCCTGCAGCGTCTGGAAGCGCGAGTTGGCCGGTACCGCCAGGATGTTCGGCGCCTGCACCGCCACCGAGATGTAGTCGAAATCGCGGGCCGGATCGTACGGCGTGCTCTTGATCAGATGCGGGGCGATGACCAGTGGACCGAGCGAGGACACGAGCAGCGTGTAGCCGTCCGGTGCCGCGCGCTTGACGAAGCTGGCGCCGATCGCGCCGGCCGCGCCGGGCTTGTTCTCGACCACGAAGCTGGCGCCGGTCTGTTCCTGCAGCTTGGCGCCGACGATGCGGGCGATCACGTCGGTCGAGCCGCCGGCGGGAAAGGGCACGACCATCGTGACCGGCTTGTCGGGCCAGGCGGCATGGGCGGACAGCGTGGTGGCGAGGCCGAAGGCCAGCGTGGCGATCAGGCGTTTCATCTGTGTCTCCTTGAGGGTGGGTCTCTCGCTTGTCATGCATCGGCCGGTCTTGGGCGCCGGCCTGTGTTCCGTTGGCGGGCCGCCCTTATGGGCGAGCGCCGAATTCCGTCTGTGCCCGCGTCCATGCGCGCGCCTGCTCGCTGATCGAGACACCGAGGCCGGGCCGCGTCGGCACGACGATGCGGCCATCGCGGATTTCCAGCCGCTCGTTGAACAGCGGCTCGAGCCAGTCGAAATGCTCGACCCACGGCTCGCGTGGATACGCCGCCGCCAGGTGAATGTGCAGCTCCATCGCGAAATGCGGGGCCAGCATCAGCCCGGCGTGCTCGGCCAGCGCGGCGACCTTCAGGAAGGGCGTGATGCCCCCCACGCGCGGGGCGTCGGGCATCAGGTAGTCGGCGGCGCGGTGGCGGATCAGGTCCCAGTGTTCGGCGGCGCTGGTCAGCATCTCGCCGGTGGCGATCGGGGTATCGAACTGCGCGGCCAGCGCGGCGTGGCCCTCGTGGTCGTAGGCGTCCAGCGGCTCCTCGATCCAGACCAGTTGGAACGGCTCCAGCGTCCGGCACATGCGCTGCGCGGTGGGGCGGTCCCATTGCTGGTTGGCGTCGACCATCAGCGGCACCGCGTCGCCCAGATGCTTGCGCACCGCCCCGACCCGTTCGAGGTCGCGCGCGCCGTCCGGCTGGCCGACCTTCAGCTTGATGCCGCCGATGCCGCGTTCCACCGAGGCCGCGGCGTTGATCAACAGCTGATCGAGCGGCGTATGCAGGAAGCCGCCCGAGGTGTTGTAGCAGCGCACCGCATCGCGCTGCGCGCCGAGCAGCTTGGCCAGCGACAGGCCCGCGCGGCGCGCCTTCAGGTCCCACAACGCGACGTCGAAGGCGCCGATCGCCTGCGTCGCCATGCCGCTGCGCCCGACCGAGGCGCCGGCCCAGCACAGCTTGTCCCACAGCCGCGCGATATCGCTGGGGTCTTCGCCGAGCAGCGTCGGCGCCAGCTCGCAGGCGTGGGCGTACTGGCCGGGACCGCCGGCGCGCTTCGCATAGCTGAAGCCCACTCCCTCGCGGCCGTCCGCCGTCGCGATTTCGGCGAACAGGATCGCGACCTCGGTCATCGGCTTCTGGCGGCCCGTCAGCACCTTGGCGTCGCTGATCGGGGTGGCCAGCGGCAGATAGCAGCTGGACAGGCGGATCCAGGCGATGCGGTCGGCGGTGGAGGTCATAAGCTGTCTTTCGTTCGGCGGCAGGGTATCGTTGTCGGATCGAAATGATAACGTTGTCATTCCGGTGCCAAATGAAGCCCGTTACAATGTCGGGCGCCGTGCACCGGGATTTTGCGATGCGGCGTGACAGGGACGGGCACGTTTCGGCGAAATGCTAACGTTGTCATATCGGCGCTGTCAACGCGCTTCGCCGCGATGCCGACTCATGGCTTTCCCGAACCCGGCCGTCCACCGCATCCGTTGCCATCCGTTGCCATCCGTTTGCCCCGACCCGAGACCTGACGTGGCCACCACCAAAGCGCAGAACAAGTCCGTCACCCTGCATGACGTCGCCCGCGCGGCCGGCGTGTCGCTGATCACCGCCTCCCGCGCACTGAGCAATCCCGGCATGGTGTCGGCCAAGACGATCGAACGCGTGCAGCAGGCGGCCGACGCGGTCGGCTATATCCCGAACCTGATCGCCGGCGGACTGAAGTCGCGGCGCAGCCTGATGGTGGCGGCCGTCGTGCCCGATATCGCCGTGACGCAATTCCTGCCGACCATCAAGGCATTGACCGAGACGCTGGAGGCGGCCGGCTACCACCTGATCCTCGGGCAGAGCAGCTACGACGATTCGCGTGAAGAAGCGCTGCTCAACGCGATGATCGGCCGGCGCCCGGACGGCATCGTCGTCACCGGGCTGATCCAGTCCGAGGCGGCGCGCGAGCGGCTGCGGCAGTCGGGCATTCCGGTCGTCGAGACCTGGGAACTGAGCGACCGGCCGGTGGACATGGCGGTCGGTTTTTCGCACGTCAAGGTCGGCAGCGCGGTGGCCGGCTATTTCCTCGCCAAGGGCTGGCAGCGCGTGGGCATCGCCACCGGCGACGACCGGCGCGCGCGGATCCGCTCGGAGGCCTTCGTGTCGACCTTCGGCCGGCCAGTGCCGACCGCGGTCGTGCCGGCACCGAGCAATCTGCCGTTGGGGCGGCGCGCGCTGGCCGAACTGCTGGACAAGGCCCCGGGCCTGCAGGCGATCTGCTGCAGTTCGGACCAGTTGGCGCAGGGCGTGCTGGTCGAAGCGCAGGCGCGGGGCTTGCGCGTTCCCGAGGATCTGGCGGTCTGCGGTTTCGGCGATGCCGAGGCGTCCGCCCACATGGCGCCGTCGCTGACCACGGTCCAGGTCGACGCCGCGCACATCGGCGCGACCGCGGCGCGGCTGATCCTGGACAAGTGCAAGGGGCTGCCGGTGGAGCCGCGCGTCGTCGACGTCGGGTTTCGCGTGATCGAGCGCGCGTCGACGGGCGGGCCGGACTGAAGGTTCGCCCAGCGCGCACGCTGCAACGCGCCGCTTCAGCGCGTCATCGCTGCGCCGCGCCCAGGCGCGGCCAGATCGCCTGCAGTTCGCCCTTCAGGAACGTCAGCAGGCATCGCGTCGCCATGGTCTGGTAGCGGTTCGGCAGCGTCAGCATATAGAGCCGGCTGCCGAACACGCTGATGCGATAGTCGCGCAATACCGGCGTCAGCAGGCCCGCGGCGAGCTCGCGGCCGATCGCATACAGCGGAAAGATGCCGATGCCGACGTCGCCCAGCACGGCCTCCTTCAGGAAGGCGAAATTCTCCGAACTGAGCGTCGGTTCCAGCGCGACCTGCTCGCGCTGGTCCTCGCCGGCGCGCGTGCCGAAGGCCTTCAGCTTCTGCCCGACCGGCGATGCGCAGACGATCGCATGGCGCTGCAGATCGGCCAGTGCTTGCGGGGCCGGCTGCGCGGCAAGGTAGGCCGACGAGGCGCAAACCACCCAGTCGACCTCGCCGATCTCGGTGGCCACCACCGAATCGGGCGGCGTCGAGATGATCCGCAGCGCGACCTCGACGTCCTCGGAGACCAGGTTGTGGATGCGGTTGTCGAACACCACGTCGAGCGTGATGTCCGGGTAGCGGTGCTTGAACTGCACCAGCAGCGGCGACAGCAGCGCGTGTCCCAGGCCGGTCGGCACCGACAGCCGCACGTGGCCCTGCAGCGTCTTGCCCATATTGGTGATCAGCGCATCAGCCGCGGCAACCTCGGCCAGGATGTTGCGCCCGTGTTCGTAGAGGCCGGCGCCCACTGGGGTCGGTTCGACATGGCGCGTGGTCCGGCGCAGTAACTGCACGCCGAGCTCTTCCTCGAGCGCCTTGAGCCGGTAGCTGACGTTGGCGCGCGTCATCTTCAGCTTGCGCGCGGCGGCGGACAGGTTGCCCGCGTCGACGATATCGACGAACAGGCGCAGGGCGTTCAGATCCATCATGGCGAAGCAGTGGGAGGGCGGAAGGGACGAGGACGGTCAAGTTACGCGCCGCAACGGTGGCGCTTGCCGCAGGATTGTCAAGTATGGCTGTCCATTCTGTCCAAGCCGGCGTGGATTGTCAAAATCCGGGGGCGGCGTACCATGACGGCCATCCGCCCGCACTGTCGGCTCGGCAGCCGCTCGCGCCGTCGCCGGCCGGGGCCGCCACCCTTCCTCCCTTCGCACTCCCACGGAGACCGCCATGACCCTGGACACCGAATCGTTTTCCCTGCTGCGCGCCTCGGTGCAGCGCTTCATCGAAGAGCGCCTGAAGCCCGCCGAGGACATCCTCGAGGAAACGGACGACGTGCCGGCCGACATCGTGGCCGACATGAAGGAGATGGGCCTGTTCGGCATCTCGATCCCCGAAAACTACGGCGGCATCGGGCTGTCGATGTCGCAGGAATGCGATGTGGTCTATGACCTTGGCCATACCGCGCTCGCCTTCCGCTCGGTGTTCGGCACCAACGTCGGCATCGGCTCGCAGGGCATCCTGATGGATGGCACCGAGGAGCAGAAGCAGAACTATCTGCCGCGCATCGCCAGCGGCGAGCTGGTCATCTCGTTCGCGCTGACCGAGCCGAATGCGGGCTCGGACGCGGCCTCGCTGCAGACCAAGGCCGAACTGGACGGCGATCACTATGTGATCAACGGCACCAAGCGCTTCATCACCAATGCGCCGCGCGCCGGCGCCTTCACGCTGATGGCGCGCACCGGCGGCCCGGGGGCATCGGGTATCTCGGCCTTCATCGTGCCGGCCGACACGCCGGGGATCTCGCTGGGCAAGCCCGACAAGAAGATGGGCCAGCGCGGCACCAAGACCTGCGACGTGGTGCTGGAGAACGTGCGCGTGCCGGCCGCCAACATCATCGGCGGCGTGCCGGGCGTGGGCTTCAAGACCGCGATGAAGGTGCTCGATCGCGGCCGCCTGCATATCTCGGCGCTGGCCTGCGGCATGGCGCACCGGCTGCTGACCGACGCGGTGGCCTACGCGAAGGACCGCAAGCAGTTCGGCCGCCCGATCGGCGAATTCCAGCTGATCCAGGGCATGCTGGCCGACAGCCAGGCCGAGCTCTACGCGGGCCTGTCGATGGTGCGCGATTGCGCCCAGCGCTACGACGCCAAGGAGCCGGGAAAGAGCGATCCCGAAGTCAGCATGCTGGCCTCGTGCGTCAAGATGTTCTGTACCGAGATGGTGGGCCGCGTGGCCGATCGCGCGGTGCAGATCCACGGCGGCGCCGGCTATATCGCCGAGTACAAGGCCGAACGCTTCTATCGCGACGTCCGTCTGCTGCGCCTGTATGAAGGCACCACGCAGATCCAGCAAATGATCATCGCCAAGCAGCTGCTGCGCGACTGAAGCCGGCCCGGGCGCGGAGGGTTCAAGCATGAAACAGCTTCAACGCGTCCGCCCTGCCGGCACGGCACCCGGGATCGCACTTCCCGGTGCCGGCGCGCACGGCTGGGCCCCGCATCTCGATCTCGCATTGGCCGGTGACGAGCCGGCTCGTCCGCCGTGCTTCCCGATCATCGCCGCGCTGCGGGCGGGCTGCGCCACGCCGCCGACCGCACCGCTCGACGTGGGAGCGCTGGCGCTTGGCGCAGCGGCAGTCCTCGGCCGCCGCGATCCGATCGTGTCGGTCCAGGCGGCGGAACTCGGCGATATCGATGGCGTGCTGTATCGCACCGGCGCCGGCGGCTGGACGCTGCTGCACCGTGCGGCGCTGGGCTCGTCCGAGGCCCGCTTCGTCCAGGCCTGGTTGCTCGCCTGCTACGCGATGCGAGGCGAGCATGCCGATACCGATGCGTTCGAATGCCGGCAAGACGGCCTGTATTCGCTGGCCGATGACGACAGCCCGGCCGCGCGCGCCTACAGCTTTGCGGCGCGGCTGACGATGCCTGCCGCCGCCTGCCATCTCGGCCTGACCGGCCATGTCGATGGCGATGTGCTGATCGCCTTTGCCTCGCAATTGCAGGTGCCGCTGCTGCATGCCGCGCGGCGCTGGCTGGCGCGTACCGCGCAGAAGGCCGTGCTGGTGCTCGACGAAGCCGGGACGGTGCGCGCCAGCTGGCTCAGCGAGACGGCGTGCTCGGCCGGTTGGCGCGTCGATGCGCAAGCGGTGCCGGCGCGCGAGGCGCCGGGCGCGATGGAAACGTCGAATGATGTTGTGCCGGCTGTCGTCGTCCAGGAACGCCGCGTGGCGATGTCGGACTGGTTTGCCCAGGCGCCGGCCGCCGGCCAGCTGATGGAAACGTCGTTGGGAGCGGTAGACGGCGGGGAGGGGCGGTTCGGATTGACCCTGCTGCAGTTGCCGTGCAATGCGGTCTGCCCTCAACCGCGCGCGTTCTGGCCGCAATACCGAGCCTGCGTCAGCGCCAACACCGGCGTCAGCGCGTAGTGCGCAGCGGCCGGCGACTCAGCGGATCAGCACCCGCCGGTCCGCGGCGCCCCGCGTCGGGCCGCCGCGGTTTGCCGGGGTGCGGGCCGCCAGCCGCTCGAGCTGGCGTTGCATCTTGGTCAGATAGGTAATCATCATGCCGCGCTCTTCCAGGGTCAGCGGCGAGACCCAGACCGATTGCAGCGCCTTGACGGCCTGACCCAGCTTGTCCATCCGATGGCTGGCGCTCGAGCGGATGACCGGAATCGGCTGCGCCGCATGGGGGCCGGGCTGCGGTTCAAGCCATCCCTGGTCCGACAGGCTGCGGACCATCGCCTCGAATTCCTCGGCCTGGAGCCAGGGCAAAGCGCAGGGGGCGGTGACGTGGTGGGGTTCGACGCGCTGGCGGTGTGCCAGGTGTTGCAGCAGATGCCATTCCGCCGTCGAGATACCGGACTGCGACAGAACGTGGTCCAGGGCCGAATGCCAGCCGGCCAGATTCTCTTGCAGACAGCGCAGCAGCGGTTCCTTGGCGTCGTACAGGTTGGCTGACATGGTGTCGCGAGTCTCCTGTTGTGTTTTGGCCTGATCGTTACCGCTCGCTGGACTGACGCTGGACGAACCGTGCCTGCGATCGGGGGCACCATCGTGCGTTGCCCGGTTACCGCCTTCTTTCGAAAACCTGACGAAAGTATTTGGTGGATCTTCGGGTAAAGCGGCGGCTTTGGCGAGATTGCCGAGGCTGCGACACGGCGTCGCAGGAACCCGCTTGCGTCACGCCTGTGTCACGCCTCGATGGCGTCTCATTGCCGTTTCAATGCCGTCTCAATGCCAGAAGGCATCGACCTCGCGCAGCAGATGACCGGCCAGGATGTAGTCGCCGAGGCGGCTGGCGCGCGCTTCCAGCTCATGCAGCTGCTGGTCCGGAATGGCGCCGAGATCGAACAGGCAATAGAGATTGCGCTGACGGAACGTGGTCTTGGGTTTGGCGAGCCCTTCGATCAGGGCGTCGTGCGAGCGCACCGCGATGCTTTCCTGGCCGCGGTACTGGACGCGGATGCCGCGTTTTTCCCCCAGCCGGCCCAGTTCGACGGCGTCCTGCCAACCCGTTTCATAGTCCAGCTCCAGCGCCAGAACCTCACGGGCGGCCAGCAGACGCAGGGCCTCGTTCTTGCTGCCGGCTCGTGCGATTGACATGCTTACCTCCGTGGCGATCAAGGACTGTACAAATATACAGTCCTTGGGGTCACCCGGCAAGCAGAAGGTGTCTCAACATCGGGGCCGCAACGCACGGTGCGTGGGCGTCGCGGCCAACTGTCTACGCCGCCCTGGCCGTGCTGCCGGCGAGCTCACGCAAGAACGCCTGCATCGACCTCGGCGGCCGCCCCAGGATCGCCTGCAGCACCAGCGTATTGGCGCGCAATCCATGGGATGCGTAGTGTTCGTGGATCTTGCGCAGCAGGTCCCATTGCGCCGCGCTGTAGTCGAGCGGCAGGCGCGCCGCCCATCGCTCGAAGTCGATCTCGCCGGCGGCGACGGGCCGTCCCAGCGCGTCGCCCATCATCGCGGCGATCTGCGCGCGCGTGAGCCCCGGCTCGCCGGTCAGTTCGAAGCAGCCATAAGCCAGCCGGTCGGTCGTCAGCGCCATCGCGGCAACCTCGGCGACATCGCGGTAGTCGACGCGGGCTACCGGCACGTCGACCGGATAGGGCTCGGCGAAGACGCCCCCGGCCAGGACGCCCGCCCATGCGCCGAGCAGGTTCTGGTAGAAATTCGCGGGCTGCAGCACGGTGAACTGCAGGCCCGAATCGAACAGCGCCTGTTCGACCGGAATCTTGCTGGCGTGGTTGGCCAGCGTGACGTCGGTCGGCTGGATCACCGACGAGAACACGAAGCGGCGCACACCGGCACGCCGCGCTGCGTGGACCATGTTGACGCCCAGTTGCGATTCGTCGGGCGCGAAGGCGGGGCCGATGTAGAACACGCCATCGACGCCGTCCAGCGCGGCCGCCAGCGCTTGTGGCGAGCGCAGGTCGCCGACCGCGACCTCGTCGGTGCCATTGGCCAGCGCGACGGCGGAGCGTCCCGCATCGCGGACCAATCCGCGTACGGTCACGCCCCTGTCCCGCAGCGCCTGCGGAACCAGGCCGGCAAATCGTCCGGCGGCGCCGACGACCAGCACGCGGCGCGCCGCGGCGGCCTCGGTCGAATGCGTTGCTGTCGCGATCGATGTCACGGTGTTTCTCCTCGTTCGTGATGAATGATCCGGACACGATAGGGAGTTCCGAATCGGAGGAGAATACGGGCTCCCGAAGATTCTCTCTTCCACAAATCGAGAGAATCCCGGGCGACGATCTTCCCATTCAGACGTGGAGCGCCGATGGACCGCGTGTCCGACATCCTGACCTTCCTGGCCATCGCCGAGCACGGCAGCCTGAGCAAGGCCGCCCGGCATCTGGGCCGCTCGCTGCAGTCGGTCAGCCGTTCGCTATCGCTGCTCGAGCGCAGCCTCGGCGTGCAACTGGTCCAGCGAACCACCCGCAGCTGTCAGCTGACCGAGGCCGGCGAGGCGTTCCGCCATCGCGTCGCGCCGGCAATGGCCGAGCTGAGCGAGGCGTGGGATGTCGCGTCGAGCCTCAGTTCGTCCGCGTCCGGGACGCTGCGGGTCAGTGCGCCGGTGCTGTTTGCGCCGGCGTATGTCGTGCCGGTGATCGCCCGCTATATGGAGCGGCATCCGCGCGTGGAGGTGGAGTTGACGGTCAGCGACGCATTCACCGATCTGCGCGCGCAAGGGCTGGACCTGGCCGTGCGGATCGGCGAGGTGACCGACGACAGCTTGAAGGCGCGCCGGCTGGCGATGCTGCGGCGCGTGGCATTCTGCTCGCGCAGCTATGTGGCGCGCCACGGCGTGCCGGCGCACCCGCGCGAACTGGCCGCGCATCGCTGCGTCGTGCGCAGCGGCGAGGGCAACGATGCGCGCTGGCCGTTCCTGGTCGACGGCAAGCAGCGTCGTTATCCGGTCGAGGGCAGGCTGCGTGCGGGCAGCACCGCGGCGGTCAACGAGGCGGTGGCGCTGGGCCTCGGTATCGGCTTCGGCCCGCTATGGCAGGTGCGGCATCTGCTCGAGCAGCGGCGCCTCGTGACCGTGCTAGACCGCTTCGAGGCGCCGCCGATCCCGGTGCAGGCGGTATGGCCCGCGGCGCGCGCGATTCCGGCCAAGACGCGGGCCTTCATCGATCTGCTGACGGACCATCTGGGCGGCTTGTCGTTATAGCGTTGCAGCGCTATGGCGTTGCAGTGCCGGCGGACGGCAGCGCAGGGCGGCAGTCCCTACTTCGCGAAGACCTGACCGATATCGCCGAAGGCCTTGAACTCGAGCGCGTTGCCCGACGGATCGAGGAAGAACATCGTGGCCTGTTCGCCAACCTGGCCCTTGAATCGCACATGCGGTTCGATCACGAACTTGATGTTGGCCGCGCGCAGCTTGTCGGCCAGCGCTTCCCATTGCGCCATCGACAGGATCGCGCCGAAATGGCGCACCGGCACGTCGTCGCCATCGACCGCGCTGGTCGAGCGATGCCCGGTCTCCTCGGGCGCCAGGTGCGCGACCACCTGATGGCCGTAGAAATTGAAGTCCACCCAGCTGTCGGAGCTGCGGCCCTCGGGGCAGCCGAGCAGATCGCCATAGAAACGCCGGGCCTCCGCCAGGTCGTGCACGGGGAACGCCAGGTGGAACAGGGGAATGGATTGCATATAAGGACCTTTGTGGAATGGGAGCGCCGGTCTGCGGCGCCGCGCTGTCGTGGTATGGTCCCGGAAATTCTACCCAGCACAAGTCGCGATATGAAGCGAATCATTTTTGCGCTGAGTATCAGAGATTTCGATGGGCCTTCGATGATCCATTTGCGATGAGCCGCGTGCCATGATCCGCTACTTCCGCACCTTCCTGGTCGCCGCCGAGACGGCTTCGTTTTCCGCGGCCGCGGTGCGGCTGTCGCTGACGCAGTCGGCGGTCAGCACGCAGATACGGCGGCTGGAGGAGGACCTGGGTTGCGCGCTGTTCGACCGCACCGGCAAATCGGTGACGCTCAGCGAGCAGGGGCGCAAGCTGCTGCCCGAGGCGGTCCGCTTCGTCGAACTCTACGAGTCGATGAAGGGGCAGGCGCATGCGGCCCCCGCGCTGACGCCGATCGACCTGGGCGCGGTATCGACGGTGCAATCGACGCTGCTGCCGAAGGCGATGCAGCGCTTTCGCGCCGATTACCCGAAGACCCACGTCAACATCGTGCCCGGCATGTCGACGCAGTTGCTGACCCAGGTCGACGCGCGCGAACTCGAGGTCGCGGTGATGATCAAGCCCCGGCTCGGCATTCCGGCCGAGCTCAAATGGCTGCCCTTGCTGAGCGAGCTCTTCGTCGCGATCGCGCCGCGCGGTGCGCCACGCGAGCTGAAAGCGATGCTCGGTGCGCTGCCCTTCATCCGCTACAACCGGCATTCGGCTGGCGGACATCTGGTCGACCGGTACCTGAAGCGCCATCGGCTGCGCGTCGACGAGGGCATGGAGCTCGACGAGCCGGCGGTGATCCTGCAGATGGTCGACCAGGGGCTGGGCTGCGCGATCGTACCGGCCGATCTGCTGCCGCTGGCGCAATGCCCGAACGTCCAGGCCGAGCCGTTGCCGGGCCGGCCGATCCATCGCGAGGTCGGCGTGCTGGCGCGGCCCTCGGCGCTGTCGCGGGCGCCGACCGCGGCGCTGATCGACGCCTTCGTCCTCGCGGCGCGCCAGTGGCGGGGGCGGCGGGGGGGG
>NZ_AMPR02000178.1:0-6308 GCF_000307735.3 Cupriavidus sp. HPC(L)
CTTGCGCGCCAGCAGCGCGCCGCGGCGGCCTGGCGCACCAACCTGCGCTGGACCGCGGTGCTGCTGGCGCTGTGGTTTGCCGGCACGTTCGGCGTCAGCTGGTTCGCGCGCGAGCTGCGCTTCGACTTCTTCGGCTGGCCCTTCTCGTTCTGGGCCGGCGCACAAGGCTTGCTGATCCTGTACGTGCTGATGGCCGCCGCCTATGCCTGGCGCATGAACCGGGCCGATCGTGAGGTTGGCGAGATCGGCGAGCCGGCGCAGGCGCCGACGGACATGCCGGCCGACGATGCCGCGCACGCCGACGATGGCGATGCTGCGCGGCACCGCTGAACGCCGCGGCCCTGCGTACCGCGCGCAGCGCGCAATCGCCGCCTGATCGCGCACCCTGGCATCCCGCATTGCAACATCGCTCCGGCGGGCGGAAGGCGAGTTCGGCCGCCGCGCGACGCTAGCGTATACCCCGAGCAATAAGGGCTCCCGCACGCCCTTTGCTGTCAGAACACCGTAAGTTTCGCCTCCCAGAATCCACACACATTCGACGGCCTCCGCCGGTACGCGGCGTTGCCGCCCGCGTAGCGCGGCCGTGCGAAAGGACCCCTGAACAGTAGGAGGAGACAAAATGGCTAACGCCCAGAATGTCGCAGTGCCGGGAGGCAGTGCGCAGAATGCGCCGATGACGCGCGAGGAGAGGAAGGTCATTCTCGCCTCGTCGCTCGGCACGGTGTTCGAGTGGTACGACTTTTATCTGTACGGTTCGCTGGCGGCGATCATCGCCAAGCAGTTCTTCGCCGGCCTCGATCCGACCTCGGCCTTCATCTTCGCGCTGCTCGCCTTTGCCGCCGGCTTCATCGTGCGGCCGTTCGGCGCGCTGGTGTTCGGCCGGCTCGGCGACATGATCGGCCGCAAGTACACCTTCCTGGTGACGATCCTGATCATGGGCGTGTCGACGTTCATCGTCGGCCTGCTGCCCAGCTACGCCACCATCGGCTGGGCCGCCCCGATCATCCTGATCGCGCTGCGGATGCTGCAGGGCCTCGCGCTCGGCGGCGAGTACGGCGGTGCGGCGACCTACGTCGCCGAACATGCGCCGCACGGCAAGCGCGGCTCGTACACGTCCTGGATCCAGACCACGGCCACGCTCGGCCTGTTCATGTCGCTGATCGTGATCCTGGTGTGCCGTCAGCTGACCGGTCCGGACTTCGAGGTCTGGGGCTGGCGCATTCCATTCCTGCTGTCGATCGTGCTGCTCGGCATGTCGGTCTACATCCGGCTGTCGATGGCCGAATCGCCGGCGTTCCAGCGCATGAAGTCCGAGGGCAAGACCTCGAAGGCGCCGCTGACGGAATCGTTCGGCCAATGGCGCAACCTGAAGATCGTGATCCTGGCGCTGGTGGGCCTGACCGCCGGCCAGGCCGTGGTCTGGTACACGGGCCAGTTCTACGCGCTGTTCTTCCTGACCCAGGTGCTGAAGGTCGACGCCAAGACCGCCAACCTGCTGATCGCCGGCGCGCTGGTGATCGGCACGCCGTTCTTCGTGTTCTTCGGCGTGCTGTCGGACAAGATCGGCCGCAAGTGGATCATCATGGCCGGCTGCGCGCTGGCGATGCTGACCTACTTCCCGCTGTTCAAGGCGCTGACCCACTACGCCAACCCGGCGCTCGAGCGCGCCCAGCAGTCGGCCCAGATCGTCGTCACCGCCGATCCGAAGCAGTGCTCGTTCCAGGGCAGCCCGATCGCCCGCGAGATCGACTTCCGCAGCTCCTGCGACATCGCCAAGCGCACGCTGGCGCAGTCGTCGGCAAGCTATGAAGTCGTCGAGGCGCCGGCCGGCACCACCGCCACCGTCAAGATCGGCGATCGCGAGATCCCCGCCTTCAATGCCGCGCTGGTGCCGCAGGGACACAGCTTCGATCCGGCCAGCAAGGCGAAGATCGACGCCTTCAAGAAGGAAGTCGCCTCGGCCATGACGGCCGCCGGCTATCCGACCAAGGCCGATCCCGCCGAGATGAACACGGTGATGGTGCTGGTGATCCTGGTGATCCTGGTGATCTACGTGACGATGGTCTACGGTCCGATCGCCGCGATGCTGGTCGAGCTGTTCCCGACCCGCATCCGCTACACCTCGATGTCCCTGCCCTACCACATCGGCAACGGCTGGTTCGGCGGCATGCTGCCCACCATCTCGTTCGCCCTGGTCGCGCAGAACGGCAACATCTACTACGGCCTGTGGTACCCGATCGTGATCGCCGGCATCACGCTGGTGATCGGCTCGCTGTTCATCCGCGAGACCAAGGACGTGGACATCTACGCGCGCGACTGATCTTCGATCGCGCCCCGCCGGCTACGATGCCGGCGGCGAATCCGGCGGTCCGGCAGGGCCGCCGGTTTTTTTTGGCCTTTGAATGCCGGCGGGCCGCACAAAAGTGTTGACAGCGATCCAACGGCCCGTATAATTGCGGTCTTCGTCGGCGAATTAGCTCAGTCGGTTAGAGCGACGGAATCATAATCCGCAGGTCCGGGGTTCGAGTCCCTGATTCGCCACCAGTATTTCGAAGGGGTCAGCGCAAGCTGACCCCTTTTTGTTTTGGCGCCGCCCTGCCAGTCCCGATCGGGGCTCCTGCCGGGAGCCCCTCCCCATCACCCCACTCCCCAGTTCCGGCGTCAGTTCTCAGTTCCCGCCTCAGTTCCCGCCTCAGTTCCGACAGTAAGCCCGCGCCATCGTCTTGACCTCGAGCGCCAGCGCGCGGCGCAGCGCCACCGGCTCCAGCACCTCGACCTGCGGGCCGAACGAGCGCAGCCAGCGCACCAGCCAGTCGGCCATCTCCACCGTGCAGCGAACCACCAGCGAACCGTCTGGGCCGATCTCCTCGGTCTGATCGGGCGCCATCGGCGCGTCGCGCACGATGTCGCCGCAGCCCCTGGCGAAGCGCACCGCCAGCTTGATATTGCCGTCGCCGTGCAGCCCGAATTCGGCCGCCTCCTCGACGTAGTCGGCCAGCGAGAAATGGTCGGGATAGATGAAGCGCTCCTTCAGCGCGTGCGCCGCGTGGACGCGGTCCAGCCGCAGGCATTGCGGCGCCGGGTCCTCGCCTTCCAGTCCGACCAGATAGACCATGCCGGCCTTCTCGACCACGCCGAGCGGCATCAGCACGCGCTTGCTTTCCGGCTCGAAGCGCGGCCGGTAAACGACCTCCAGGCAGCGCTCCTCGAACACCGCGGTCAGCACCGGCAGCAGCACGACCTCGCGCAACCGCGGCGGCACCAGCGGCGAACTGCGCTCGACCACCGATACCTTGCGATGCCAGGCGATCCGCCCGGTGGCGCCCTCGCCGCTGCGCCGGCGCAGTTGCGACTCGGCGGCATCGAACAACGGCCGCAGCAGGGTCGCCATCACCGATGTGATCTGGCGGCCGGCGAACCGCTTGAGCACCTGCAGCGCCAGCGCCTCTTCGTCGCTGAGCCAGGTGCCGGCGTTGGCGAGCATCCGGCCGGCACCTTCGGCGCGGCGCCACATCAGGCCGCGCCCCTGCGCGCGGCACTCTGCCGAGCCGTCGGCGACCAGCAGCACCAGCCGCTGCTGCAGCACCTCGGCGGGCGGCTCGGCGACGCCGAGGGCGGCAAGGCCGCGCGCCACGTCCTCGGCGCTCATCCAGCGCCGGGGACCGCCGTCGTCAAGCAGGACGGAAAGAATGGAAACGTCGAGTTGCGAATCGAACTGTTGGGCCATAAAGCGCAATCAGAGGTTGGTCATCCGTGGGGAGAGCGAAGCCTATCAAGCGGGGCGTCCGGAAATGAAGGAAATGGACAAGGAACGACGGTTCCCGGCACGCACTTCGGCCCTCCGAAACGAAAGTGCGAGCAACAGCCTATGCGATGCCCGCCGGCACGCGGAGTGGGCAATGCCCAGGCCGGCGCGGCACACGCATTCGCATTGTTAAAAACTTTGAATAACTGATACGAGGCAGCGTCGCGTCACCGCCCGGATGTGAGCCTATTCTTCTCACATCGGCTGACGACATCGGGCCGCAAAACGATTCTCAAAAATTCAACAAATGGAGAAAATCATGAAGATCACCACCACCCGCCTGGTTCTCAGCGCCGCCATCGCCGGTACCGCGCTGCTGTCGCTGAACAGCGTGTTCGCCGCGCCGGTGCGCGCTTCGCAGGCCGGCGACGACTACGGCTACACGTTCCGCTCGGTGGACCGCTTCGCCGATGGCGCGCGCGCCTTCAACGTCTACGCGGACGGCGCCCGCACGCAGGACGTCTACAGCGAGGGCGCCCGTACCGGCATCCGCGGCGATTACCCCGCGCCGATCGGCGAATGAGCCGGCCGGTTGTGACGAAGCGAAGGAGCAAGCGATGAGCGTTCGGGACAATGCACTGATCGTCGCGGCGTGGATCGGCGCCTGCCTGGCCAGTGGCTGGCTGGTCATCTTTACGGGGATGCTGCTGTCGCAGTAAGTGCGGGATCGGGCATGCAATTCGGCGAAGTGCCGAGTTTTTGACCGGAATCATGGCGAGATCGCCGCCTAGCTGCCATCATGAATTCAGCCAGGCAAGGCAACGCCAGCCGTGCCGCCGACCGCCTGGCCGTCGACAACGCCTGCAAGGCCCCTGATAGGAGAACCCTCGCCATGACCCATATCGTGCTCGCCACCGACGGCTCCGCCTTCAGCGACGCTGCCGCCCGCTTTATCGCCGAAGGGAAGCTGCTGCAGGGCGAACGGACCGTGCATGTGGTGCACGTCGCCCCGGAGGTCACCGGACAGGTCCGCGCCTTCGTCAGCAAGGACGCCATCGACGACTGGCATCGCGAGGAAAGCGAGAAGGCGATGCGCTCGGTCTGCGACATCCTGGCCGCCGCGCAACTGCGCGTGGAAAAGCATGCGCTCAGCGGCTTTCCGCCGGATCGCATCGTGGCGCTGGCCAAATCGGTCAACGCCGATGCGATCGTGATCGGCACCCATGGCCGCGGATCGTTCTTCGACGCGGTGCTGGGCTCGGTCGCCGGCCGCGTGGTCGCGCATGCGTCGTGCCCGGTGATCCTGGTGAAGGCGCCGGAGAAGGCGTGATGGTGTGATGGCCTGATGGCCTGATGGCCTGATGGCCTGATGATGCGGGCCATTCAAGGCCCACAGCGTGACGAGCGCCGCGGTCGCGCCCGGGACGATCGGCAGCTCGGCCGATCAAATCGCGATCAAGCCGCGATCAAGCCGACCACAACGGCGGCTCGTCCATCAGCGCGATCTGTTCGCGCAGTTCGAGGATGCGGTCCTGCCAGTAGCGCGCCGTGCCGAACCACGGAAACGCGGCCGGAAAGGCCGGATCGTTCCAGCGGCTCGCCAGCCAGGCGCTGTAGTGCAGCAGGCGCAGCGTGCGCAGCGCCTCGACCAGATGCAGTTCGCGCATCGGGAATTCGGCGAAGTCCTCGTAGCCGGCCACGATATCGGCCAACTGGCTCTGCATCGCGGCGCGGTCCCCCTCCAGCAGCATCCACAGGTCCTGCACCGCGGGCCCGCTCCGGCTGTCGTCGAAGTCGACGAAATGCGGCCCGGCGCTGCCGCCACGGGCCTGATCGGCCTCGATCCACAGCAGGTTGCCGCGATGGCAGTCGCCATGCAGCCGCAGCATTGCCACGTCGCCGGCGCGCTCGTAGCAGCGCCGCACGCCATCGATGGCGAGATCGGCCGCGGCCTGCCAGGCCGGCCGCAGATCGGCCGGGATGCAGTCGTGCGCCAGCAGCCAGTCGCGCGGCGCCACCCCGAAGGTCTCGACATCGAGCGCGGGCCGGTGGAGATAGGGCTGGGCCGCGCCCACGGCGTGGATGCGGCCGATGAAACGGCCGAGCCAGGCCAGCGTGTCTGCGCGATGGAGCTCTGGCTCGCGGCCGCCGCAGCGCGGGAATACCGCGAAGCGAAAGCCCCCATGCGACAGCAGCGTGCTGCCGCCGCAGTCGAGCGGCGGCACGGCCGGGATCTCGGCCTCGGCAAGCTGCCGGACGAAGGCATGTTCCTCGAGGAGGGCGGCGTCGCTCCAGCGCCCGGGACGGTAGAACTTCATCACCAGCGGCGCGCCGTCCTCGACCCCGGCCTGCCAGACCCGATTCTCGTAGCTGTTCAGCGCCAGCAGCCGGCCGTCCGGCATGAAGCCGGCAACCTCGAGCGCATCGAGGATCAGGTCGGGCGTCAGTCCCGCGAACGGAATGTCCGGCGAGGCAGTGGAATCGGGCGACATCACCATGGCTAAGCGCTAGCTTAGGACACCGCGCGCGTCAGGACCCCTGCCGCGAACGCTGTCCGCCGAGC
>NZ_AMPR02000177.1:0-6377 GCF_000307735.3 Cupriavidus sp. HPC(L)
CCCGCCGCGCTCCAATCCGTTGTCCAACGCACTGCGCAACGCGCTGACCCGGCGCGCCTCGCGCGCGATGGCCGCGCTGACGCTCGCGGCGGCCACGGCCGCCTTCGCGCACCCGGCGCTGGCCGCAAGCGACCCGACCGCGGAGCGCATCAAGACCAATGTGCAGAAGATGCTGGGCGGCCGCGCGGAGATCAAGAGCGTCGAGAAGACGCCGATCGCCGGTCTCTACGAAGTCAATATCGGCGGCCAGCTGGTCTACGCCGATGCGAGCGGCCGCTACATCCTCAATGGCGAACTGCTCGATACGCGCAGCGGCACCAATCTGACCGAGCAGCGGCTGGCGGAGATCAATCGGATCAAGTGGTCCGACCTGCCGCTGTCGCGCGCGATCAAATGGAGCAAGGGCGACGGCAGCCGCCAGGTCGCGGTGTTCTCGGATCCGAACTGCGGCTATTGCAAGCAGATCGAGCAGACCTTCCAGCAGATGGACAACATCACGGTCTACACCTTCCTCTATCCGGTGCTGTCGCCGGACTCGACCGTCAAGGCCAAGCAGGTCTGGTGCGCGTCCGACCGGACCAAGGCGTGGCGCGACTGGATGCTGTCGAAGGTCACGCCGAGTGGTGCCGGCAATTGCAAGACACCGCTGGAAGAGAACCTGGCGCTGGGCCACAGCCTCAATGTCACCGGCACGCCGGCGGTGTTCTTCACCGACGGCACGCGCATTCCGGGCGCGGCCGACGTCGCGACGCTCGAGCGCAAGCTGTCGAGCCTGAAGAAGTAAGGAACAAAGAGCAAGGAACAAAGTAGCAAGGAACACATAACGAGGAGACACCACCATGACCTTCCGCGCGCTGTTGCTGACCCAGACCGACGGCGACAAGCCATCGACCCGCGCCGAGATCGCGACGCTGCAGGACGACCAGTTGCCCGCCGACGGCGACGTGCTGGTCGAGATCGATTATTCGACGATCAACTTCAAGGACGGCCTGGCGATCACGGGCCGCAGTCCGGTCGTGCGCAAGTGGCCGATGGTGGCCGGCATCGATGGCGCCGGCACCGTGCTGGAGTCGTCGAACCCGCGCTGGCGTGCCGGCGACAAGGTGGTGCTGAACGGCTACGGCGTCGGCGAGACGCACTGGGGCTGCCTGGCGCAGCGCGCGCGCCTGAAGGGCGAATGGTTGGTGCGCCTGCCCGAGTCGCTGACGACGCGGCAGGCGATGGCGATCGGCACTGCCGGCTATACCGCGATGCTGTCGGTGCTGGCGCTGGAGGCCTCGGGCGTGCGGCCGGAGCAGGGCGAGGTGCTGGTGACCGGCGCCTCGGGCGGCGTCGGCACCGTGGCGATCGCGCTGCTCGGCAAGCTCGGCTATCGCGTGGTGGCCTCGACCGGCAAGACCGGCGAAGCGGACTTCCTGAAGGCGCTCGGCGCGGCCGACATCATCGATCGCGCCGAACTGTCGGCGCCGGGCAAGCCGCTGCAGAAGGAGCGCTGGGCCGCGGTGGTCGATGCGGTCGGTTCGCACACGCTGGTCAACGCCATCGCGCAGGTGCGCTACGGCGGCGTGGTGACGGCCTGCGGGCTGGCCCAAGGCATGGATCTTCCGGGTTCGGTGGCGCCGTTCATCCTGCGCGGCGTGACGCTGCACGGCATCGACAGCGTGATGGCGCCGATGGCGCGGCGCGAGCAGGCGTGGGCGCGTCTCGCGCAGGACCTCGAGCCGGACCGACTGGCGGCGATCACGCAGGAGATCGGCCTGGCCGACGCGATCGAAGCGGGCCAGCGCATCATCGCCGGCGGCATGCGCGGACGCGTGGTGGTCGACGTCAATCGCTGACATTGGAGGCGGCGCCGCGCGCGGCGGGCGTACCGCGACGGCACCAACGCGACACCAACGCATCAGTGCACCAACGCATCAGCGCATCAACGCATCAGCGCATCAGCGCATCAACGCATCAGTGCATCAACGCATCAACGCATCAACGCCCGAGCGCGTCAACGGCAGCGCCCGGGCCGACGTGCCCGTGACGCTACAATCGTGGCCATGAAGCCGATCCACTACGCCATTGCCCCGCTTCAGCCCGAAGCGCATCTGTTCGCGGTCACCGTCACGGTGGACGATCCCGACCCCGCCGGCCAACGTTTTTCGCTGCCGGCGTGGATTCCCGGCAGCTACATGATTCGCGAGTTCGCGCGGAACATCGTCAGGATTCGCGCCGATGCCGGCAATGGAGCAGACCGCCGTCCCGTTGCGCTGACCAAGCTCGACAAGCACAGCTGGCAGGCCGAGCCGATCGACCCCACGCACGGTCCGCTGACGCTGTCGTACGAGGTCTACGCGTGGGACCTGTCGGTGCGCGCGGCGCATCTGGATCGCACCCACGGCTTCTTCAACGGAACCTCGGTGTTCCTCTGCGTCGACGGCAAGGCCGACCGGCCCTGCACCGTCGACATCCATCCGCCCCAGGGCGAGGCCTATCGCAACTGGCGCGTGGCCACGGCGCTGCCGGAGGCGCCGGGCCGAGGCGGTGCCAAGCGCTACGGTTTCGGCCGCTATCGCGCCGCCGACTACGACGAGCTGATCGACCACCCGGTCGAGATGGGCGAGTTCGCGATGGGCACGTTCAAGGCCTGCGGCGCGCAGCACGACGTGGTGTTCACCGGCCGCGTGCCACAGCTGGACATCGAGCGCGTCTGCCGCGACCTGAAGCGGATCTGCGAGGCGCAGATCCGGCTGTTCGAGCCGCGCAGCGAGCGCGCGCCGTTCCTCGACAGCAATCGCCGCTATGTCTTCATGACGATGGTCACCGGCGACGGCTATGGCGGCCTCGAACATCGCGCCAGCACCGCGCTGATGTGCGCGCGCGGCGATCTGCCGGTGCGCGGCAATCCGGAAAGCAGCGAGGGCTACCGCGGCTTCCTCGGCCTGTGCAGCCACGAGTATTTCCATACCTGGAACGTCAAGCGGATCAAGCCGGCGGCCTTCGTG
The DNA here is from genome assembly GCF_000307735.3 of Cupriavidus sp. HPC(L). Classification (NCBI taxonomy): domain Bacteria; kingdom Pseudomonadati; phylum Pseudomonadota; class Betaproteobacteria; order Burkholderiales; family Burkholderiaceae; genus Cupriavidus; species Cupriavidus sp. HPC(L). Next base: position 2,991 of record NZ_AMPR02000177.1, read on the forward strand.
CCGTACCAGCTGCAGGCCGAAACGCATACGCCGCTGCTGTGGCTGTTCGAGGGCTTTACCAGCTATTACGACGACCTGATGCTGGTGCGCAGCGGCTGCATCACCGAGCAGCAATACGTCGAGCTGCTGGCCAAGACCTGGAACGGCGTGCTGCGCGGCAGCGGCCGCACCAAGCAGAGCGTGGCCGACAGTTCGTTCGATGCCTGGACCAAGTATTACCGCCAGGACGAGAACGCGCCCAATGCGATCGTCAGCTACTACACCAAGGGCTCGCTGATCGGCCTGGCGCTGGACCTGACGATTCGCAGCCGCACCGACGGCCGCCGCTCGCTCGACGACGTGATGCGGATGCTGTGGCGGCGCTATGGCCGCGATTTCTACGCGCCCGGCGCGGTGCAGCGCGGCGTCACCGAGGACGAGGTCCATGCGCTGATCGACGAGGTCGCCGGCGTACGGGTGTCCCCGCAGCTGCGGGCCTGGACCGAGGGCACCGGCGAGCTGCCATTGCCGGCGCTGTTCAAGTCCTTCGGCATCCGGGCCGAACCGCGCAAGCCCACGCGCGCGGCGGCGCTCGGCATCAAGACCACCAGCGAGAACGGCTGGGTGCGCGTGACGCAGGTGCTCGACGGCGGCGCGGCGCAGGCGGCCGGCTGGTCGGCCGGCGATCTGCTGGCCGCGGTGGACGGGCTGCGCGTCACGCCGAACGGGGCCGGGCAGCTCGACAAGCTGCTGGCGCGCTATCGCGCCGGCGACAGCGTGCCTTGCCACCTGTTCCGCCGCGACGAACTGCACGTGCTGCCGGTGACCTTCGCGCCGGAGCCGGCCACCGAATATCGGCTCCAGCTGGAAGAAGGCGAAGATCGGCGCCGGCGCGGCCGCCATCCATTGCGCGCGCGCTGGCTGGGCCAGTAAGCTGGCGGCCCTGCCGTCCGCCGTAGCTCATCGCCGTAGCCCGCCCACCGCGCCCGCATGCAATACGCCCACGATCCCCGCACCTTCGTTTTCTCGCACTACGTCTATCGCGGCCTGCGCTCGGCGACCGGCGTCATCGGCGCGACGCTGATCGCGCTGCAGCTTGCGGACCTGCCGACCGCGATGGTGGTGTCGATGGGCGCGCTGTGCACCAGCCTGATGGACCTGCCCAGCCCGGTGAACCACAAGTTCAACGAGATGCTGGCCAGCGTGCTGCTGTGCACGGCGGTGACGCTGGTCGTCGCGCTGGTCACGCCATTCCCGCGCGTGCTGCCGGTCGTGCTGGTGCTGGTCACCTTCCTGGCCGGCATGATGACCGTCTACGGCAACAAGACGATGCCGTTGCAGTTCTCGACGCTGTTCGTGATGACGCTGACGTTGAGCGAGGACTTCGTCGTGCGGCGCGCAATCGAGCACGCGCTGCTGTTCGGCGCCGGCGCGGCGGCGTACATGGCCTACGCGATGGCGGTCAGCTGGCTGATGGAGCGGCGCACCAAGCAGCAGATCCTGGCCGAGTCGCTGTACGAGCTGGCCGCCTACCTCGAAATCAAGGCCGGCTTCTACGATGCCGGCAACGACTACGACGAGCAGTTCAACGCGCTGGTGCGCCAGCAGATCGTGGTCGCGGAGCGGCAGCAGGCGGCGCGCGACCTGGTGCTGCGCGGCAACCGCACGCCGCACGACGGGCTGCTGGTGCAGGTCCATCTGCGCATGCTGGACCTGTACGAATACATTCTGTCGACCAATACCGACTATCCGCTGCTGCGCCAGACCTTTGCCGGCACGCCGGTGCTCGACGCGCTGCGGCGGCTGATCCGGCTGATGTGCGAGGACGTCGAGGCGATCGCCTACGACGTGACGCGCGGCCGGCCCTCGTATGCCGAGGTCGATTACCGCGAGGCGCTGCGCGCGGTCGCCGACGAGATCGCAATGCTGCGGCACCACCATATCGACCCGGCCGCGATGACGGCGCTGGGAGAGACGCTCGACATGATCAAGGGCGCGATCGCGCTGGTCGAACAGCTGCACGTGGCCTCGCGCACGCCGGTCGAGCCGCGCCAGGTGCTGCCCGGCCCCGACATGACGCCGTTCCTGACGCGCCAGCGCTACGAATGGCGCGTGCTGCGCGACAACCTGCACTGGCGCGCGCCGGTGTTCCGCTTCTCGCTGCGCGTCACGATGGCGGTGGCGGCGGGGCTGGTGGTGGCCGGCTATCTGCCGTACGCCTCGCACAGCTACTGGATCCTGCTGACCATCATCGTCATCCTGAAGCCGAACTTCAGCATGACCAAGCAGCGCTACAACGACCGCCTGATCGGCACGCTGATCGGCTGCATCATCGCGCTGGCGATCCTGCGCGTGGTGCACGAACCGCTGGTGCTGCTGGCCGTGCTGTTCGTCTCGCTGGTGGCCAGCGCGACCTTCGTCACGATCAAGTACCGCTACACCGCGATCGCGGCCTGCGTGCAGGTGCTGGTGCAGATCAACCTGCTGATGCCGGGCGCGACGGTGGTCGGCGAGCGGCTGGTCGATACGGTGATCGGCGGCGTGATCGCGTCGATCTTCAGCTTCGTGCTGCCGAGCTGGGAATACCGCGCGATTCCGGCGCTGGTCGAGAACGTGCTGAACGCCAACCGGCGCTATATCGCCGCCACGCGCGACCTGCTGCTGGGAAAGACCGGGGACGACTTCGCCTATCGCGTCGAGCGCAAGCAGTTCATGGACAGCCTGTCGGCGCTGATCGGCTCGTTCCAGCGGATGCTCGACGAGCCCAGGAGCCGGCACCGCGCGGTCGACAACCTGAGCCGCTTCATCGTGCAGAACTATCTGGTGGCGGCCCATGTCGCGGCGGCGCGCATCCAGGTGCGCCAGCACGCCGACGAGCTCGACCTGCCGGCGGCGCGCGCCGCCGTGGAGGAAGCGACCGAGGCGGCGAGCCGCAGCCTGCGGCTCGCCAGCGAGCGGTTGGTCGAGGGCGACCGCGGCGAGGGCAGGGGCGCGGGTTTCATCCGCCGGCGGGCGGCGCCGGTAGAGCAGCCTGCCGCGGCCGTGGACGGTGAGAGCGCGGCGGCGGACAACCACGGCGAAACTGCGGAGGCACCGAAGGCACCGGAAGCACAGGAAGCAGCGGATCCGCATGCCGAGGCGATGCAGCAGAAGCCGGTGACGGAGATGGCGGGCGAAAACCAGGCCGCGCAAGCGAAGGAGACCGGGGATGCCACCGTGGCCGCCGAGTTGGCCGCCAACTCGGCCGCCGACTTGGCCGCCGACGCCGCGCTCGCCGAAGCCACCGAACGCCGCGCCAGGCTGGCCGATTCGGCCGACCGCTGGCATACCGAAACGCTGGTACAGACTGCCGGCGCCCCGGAACCGGGCGGTACCGCCAGCTCGACCGGCCGCGCCGCCAACGCGGTG
>NZ_AMPR02000176.1:0-6384 GCF_000307735.3 Cupriavidus sp. HPC(L)
ATTCGCGCCCGGGATTGCCGAACATTTTGCACTTGTGCATTGAACAAAGTGGCGATCATGGGTTAGAATGCAGGGCTTGAAACGATTCCCCAGCGACGGTTCCTGGCAGCGCAGCCAAATAGCAAAAATGGCCGCAAAACCAGCGTACCGAAGGGCTTGAAACCCGGCGCCAGGCAATATTGTTTCTCCCCCAGCCGACGTGGTGAAATTGGTAGACACGCTATCTTGAGGGGGTAGTGGCGAAAGCTGTGCGAGTTCGAGTCTCGCCGTCGGCACCAAACAACTTGATCGGAGTCTGCTCCCGGGCAATGCCCCGGTGAGGGGCTTCGGCAGTCCGCAAGGCGGCGCCGTGATGTCTGCGCAATGGCGTTGGGCGCTTGGGGTGGGCAACAGGACGCCGCTTCAGCTGGTGCTGTTGACAACATTCCAGATAAGGCTGGCCGTACCTTGAATCTCGAAGCCTATTTCCCCGTTCTCGTCTTCATCATCTTCGGCGTGGTGCTCGGCCTCGCGCTGATGTCGATCGGCCGGATCCTGGGTCCGAACAAGCCCGACGCCGCCAAGCTCTCGCCTTACGAGTGCGGCTTCGAAGCGTTCGAGGACGCGCGCATGAAGTTCGACGTGCGCTATTACCTGATCGCCATCCTTTTCATTCTGTTCGATCTCGAAACCGCTTTCCTTTTCCCGTGGGGCGTCGCTCTGCAGGACATCGGCTGGCCGGGTTTCATCGCCATGGGCGTGTTTCTGCTGGAATTCATCGTGGGCTTCGTCTACATCTGGAAAAAGGGCGCGCTCGATTGGGAGTGATGTGAAATGGCAATCGAAGGCGTTCTGAACGAAGGCTTCGTCACGACTACCGCTGACAAGCTGATCAACTGGACCCGCACCGGGTCGCTGTGGCCGATGACGTTCGGCCTGGCCTGCTGTGCCGTGGAAATGATGCATGCCGGCGCCGCGCGCTACGACATGGACCGCTTCGGCGTGATCTTCCGCCCGTCTCCGCGCCAGTCGGACGTGATGATCGTGGCCGGCACGCTGTGCAACAAGATGGCTCCCGCCCTGCGCAAGGTCTACGACCAGATGGCCGAGCCGCGCTGGGTCATCTCGATGGGCTCGTGCGCCAATGGCGGCGGCTACTATCACTACTCGTATTCGGTGGTGCGCGGTTGCGACCGGATCGTGCCGGTCGACATCTACGTGCCGGGCTGCCCGCCGACGGCCGAAGCGCTGATCTACGGCATCATCCAGCTGCAGAACAAGATCCGCCGCACCAACACCATCGCGCGCAAGGGTTGACATGGCCAAGCTCGATACCCTGAAGTCCGCGCTGGAGAAGGCGCTCGGCAATCGCATCGGCAAGCTGGTGGAGTCGTTCGACCAGCTGACGCTGATCGTCAAGGCCGACGACTACCTCGAAGTGGCCCGCATGCTGCGCGACGATCCGTCGCTGCGTTTCGAGCAGCTGATCGACCTGTGCGGCGTCGACTATTCCACCTATGGCGACGGTGCCTGGGACGGTCCGCGTTTTGCCGCGGTCACGCACCTGCTGTCGCTGACGCATAACTGGCGCCTGCGCGTGCGCGTGTTCGCGCCGGACGACGACATGCCGGTGATCCCGTCGCTGATCGACGTGTGGAACTCGGTCAACTGGTTCGAGCGCGAGGCGTTCGATTTCTACGGGATCATCTTCGAGGGCCATCCGGACCTGCGCCGCATCCTGACCGACTACGGTTTCGTCGGCCATCCGTTCCGCAAGGACTTCCCGGTGTCCGGCTATGTCGAGATGCGCTACGACCCCGAGCAGAAGCGCGTCATCTATCAGCCGGTCACGATCGAACCGCGCGAGCTGACGCCACGGGTGATCCGCGAGGAAAACTACGGCGGCCTGAAGCACTGACCGGCACTGAGAACCCGCGATGGCAGATATCAAGAATTACACCCTGAACTTCGGTCCGCAGCACCCGGCGGCGCACGGCGTGCTGCGCCTGGTGCTGGAGCTGGACGGCGAGGTGATCCAGCGCGCCGATCCGCACATCGGCCTGCTGCACCGTGCCACCGAGAAGCTGGCCGAGCAGAAGACGTGGATCCAGAGCGTGCCTTACATGGACCGTCTCGACTATGTGTCGATGATGGCCAACGAACACGCCTACGTGATGGCGATCGAAAAGCTGGTCGGCATCGACGTGCCGATCCGCGCGCAGTACATCCGCGTGATGTTCGACGAGATCACGCGCCTGCTGAACCATCTGATGTGGATCGGTTCGCACGCGCTGGACGTGGGCGCGATGGCGGTATTCCTGTACGCGTTCCGCGAGCGCGAGGACATGTTCGACATGTACGAGGCGGTGTCGGGGGCGCGGATGCATGCGGCCTACTATCGTCCGGGCGGCGTCTATCGCGACCTGCCTGACACGATGCCGCAATACAAGGCGTCCAAGGTCCACAACGAGCGGGCGATCAAGGCGATGAACGAGGCGCGCTCCGGCTCGCTGCTCGACTTCATCGAGGATTTCACCAACCGTTTCCCGAAGTACGTCGACGAATACGAGACGCTGCTGACCGACAACCGGATCTGGAAGCAGCGCCTGGTCGGCATCGGCGTGGTCAGCCCGGAACGCGCGCTGCAGATGGGCTTCACCGGCCCGATGCTGCGCGGCTCGGGGATCGAGTGGGACCTGCGCAAGAAGCAGCCCTACGAGGTCTACGACAAGCTCGATTTCGACGTGCCGGTCGGCGTGGGCGGCGACTGCTATTCGCGCTATCTGGTGCGGGTGGAAGAAATGCGCCAGTCCAACCGCATCATCAAGCAGTGTGTCGACTGGCTGCGCCGCAATCCGGGCCCGGTGATGAGCGACAACCACAAGGTCACGCCGCCGTCGCGCGTCGACATGAAGTCGAACATGGAAGAGCTGATCCACCATTTCAAGCTCTTCACCGAAGGCATTCGCGTGCCCGAGGGCGAGACCTACGCGGCGGTGGAACACCCGAAGGGCGAGTTTGGCATCTACGCGATCTCCGATGGCGCGAACAAGCCGTACCGTCTGAAGATCCGCGCACCGGGCTTCGCCCACCTGGCCGCGCTCGACGAAATGGCCAAGGGCCACATGATCGCGGACGCGGTGACGATCATCGGTACGCAGGACATCGTGTTCGGCGAGATCGACCGCTAACGACGTGCCGCCTCCGGACGACGATCCGGACCGACCGCGGCAAGCCGGCATGGGGCTCATGCCTGCGAGGACAACGCAGCGACGGCTGCAACTGATGCGGACCGCGCCACCGGCTGGCGCGTTTCGCTTGTAAATCGGCGCATTAGGCAACACCACGGCAACGACCATGCTATCAGCAGAAGCTCTCAAGGAAATCGATCGCGCGATCGCCAAGTATCCGGCCGACCAGAAGCAATCGGCCGTGATGGCGGCACTGGCCGTGGCGCAGGGCGAAGTGGGCTGGGTGTCCCCGGAAGTCATGGAATTCGTGGCCAGGTACCTCGACATGCCGCCGGTGTGGGTGGAGGAAGTGGCCACCTTCTACAACATGTACGACACCAAGCCGGTCGGCCGCTACAAGCTGGCCGTCTGTACCAACCTGCCTTGCGCACTGTCCGGCGGCGAACGCGCCGGCGAGTACCTGAAGCGCAAGCTGGGCATCGACTACAACGAGACGACCCCGTGCGGCACCTTCACGCTGAAGGAAGGCGAATGCATGGGCGCCTGCGGCGACGCCCCGGTGATGATCGTCAACAACACCCGCATGTGCAGCTTCATGAGCGACGCCAAGCTCGACGCGCTGGTCGACGAGCTCAAGGCCGAAGCCGCTGCCAAGGGGGACAAGTAATATGACCTGTCTGCACGACCGCCATATCCAGCCGCTGATCCTGGCCGGCCTGGATGGCAAGAACTGGCATCTGGAAGACTACGTCAAGCGCGGCGGCTATCAGCAGCTCAAGCGCATCCTGACCGAGAAGGTGCCGCCCGAGCAGGTGATCGCCGACGTCAAGGCCTCGGGCCTGCGCGGCCGCGGCGGCGCAGGCTTCCCCACCGGCCTGAAGTGGAGCTTCATGCCGCGTCAGTTCCCGGGCCAGAAGTACCTGGTCTGCAATACCGACGAGGGCGAGCCGGGCACGTTCAAGGATCGCGACATCATCCGCTACAACCCGCACGCGCTGATCGAAGGCATGGCCATCGGCGCGTACGCGATGGGCATCACCGTGGGCTACAACTACATCCACGGCGAGATCTGGAACGAATACAAGATCTTCGAGGAAGCCCTCGAAGAGGCGCGCGCCGCCGGCTTGCTCGGTGACAACATCCTGGGCTCGGGCTTCAGCTTCCAGCTGCATGCCCACCACGGCTATGGCGCCTACATCTGCGGCGAGGAAACCGCGCTGCTCGAATCGCTGGAAGGCAAGAAGGGCCAGCCGCGCTTCAAGCCGCCGTTCCCGGCCAGCTTCGGCCTGTACGGCAAGCCGACCACGATCAACAACACCGAGACCTTCGCCGCGGTGCCGTTCCTGCTGGCCGTCGGTCCCGAGAATTACCTGAAGATGGGCAAGCCGAACAACGGCGGCACCAAGATCTTCTCGGTCTCGGGCGACGTCGAGCGTCCCGGCAACTACGAGATTCCGCTCGGCACGCCGTTCGCGACGCTGCTGGAACTGGCCGGCGGCATGCGCGGCGGCAAGAAGCTGAAGGCCGTGATCCCGGGCGGCTCGTCGGCACCGGTGGTGCCGGCCGACCTGATGATGGCGTCCGACATGGACTACGACTCGATCGCCAAGGCCGGCTCGATGCTGGGCTCGGGCGCGGTGATCGTGATGGACGAGACGCGCTGCATGGTTCGTTCGCTGCTGCGCCTGTCCTATTTCTACTTCGAAGAATCGTGCGGCCAGTGCACGCCGTGCCGCGAAGGCACCGGCTGGCTCTACCGCATGGTGAACCGCATCGAGCATGGTGAAGGCCGCCAGGAAGACCTGGACCTGCTCAACAACGTTGCCGAAAACATCATGGGCCGCACGATCTGCGCGCTCGGCGATGCGGCGGCGATGCCGGTCCGCGGCATGCTCAAGCACTACTGGAAAGAGTTCGAATATCACGTCGAACACAAGCAGTGCATGGTTCCGGCCTACATCTAAGCGTGGCAGAACATGGTTGAACTCGAAATCGACGGCAAGAAGGTTGAGGTTGCGGAAGGCAGCCTGGTGATGGAAGCGGCCCGCAAGCTGGGCACCTACATCCCGCACTTCTGCTATCACCGCAAGCTGTCCATCGCGGCCAACTGCCGCATGTGTCTGGTCGAGGTCGAAAAGGCGCCGAAGGCGCTGCCGGCCTGCGCCACGCCGGTCACCGCGGGCATGAAGGTCTTCACCAACTCGGAGAAGGCGGTCAAGGCCCAGAAGTCGGTGATGGAATTCCTGCTGATCAATCACCCGCTCGATTGCCCGATCTGCGATCAGGGCGGCGAGTGCCAGCTGCAGGATCTGGCGGTCGGCTACGGCGCCTCCGAATCGCGCTACAAGGAAGAGAAGCGCGTGGTGTTCCACAAGAACGTGGGCCCGCTGATCTCGATGGAAGAGATGACGCGCTGCATCCACTGCACCCGCTGCGTGCGCTTCGGCCAGGAAGTGGCCGGCGTGATGGAGCTGGGCATGCTGAACCGCGGCGAGCATTCCGAGATCACGACCTTCGTCGGCAAGACGGTGGACTCCGAGCTGTCGGGCAACATGATCGACCTGTGCCCGGTCGGTGCGCTGACCAGCAAGCCGTTCCGCTACACCGCGCGGACCTGGGAACTGTCGCGCCGCAAGTCGGTGTCGCCGCACGACGGCCTGGGCGCGAACCTGATCGTCCAGTCCAAGAACCACCGCGTGATGCGCGTGCTGCCGCTGGACAACGAAGCCATCAACGAATGCTGGCTGTCGGACCGCGACCGCTTCTCGTACGAGGGCCTGAACAGCGCCGACCGGCTGACCCGGCCGATGATCAAGCAGGACAACCAGTGGCTCGAGACCGACTGGCAGACCGCGCTCGAGTACGTCGCCAACGGCCTGGCCGGCATCAAGCGCGAGCATGGCGCCGACCAGATCGCCGCGCTGGCCAGCCCGCACGCGACCGTCGAAGAGCTCTATCTGCTCGGCAAGCTGGTGCGCGGCCTCGGTAGCGACAACATCGACTTCCGTCTGCGCCAGTCCGATTTCTCGGCGAAGGTCGAGGGCGCGCCGTGGCTGGGCATGCCGATCGCCGACGTCTCGACGCTGCAGGGCGCGCTGGTAATCGGCGCCTCGCTGCGCAAGGATCAACCGCTGCTGGCCTCGCGCCTGCGCCAGGCCGCCAAGAAGGGCGCCCGCGTCGCCGTGCTGGGCGCCAGTCCCGAAGATCTGCTGAT
>NZ_AMPR02000175.1:0-6417 GCF_000307735.3 Cupriavidus sp. HPC(L)
GGGCTCCCGATGCGCCGGCTCCGCGGGCGGGCCGACCGGCTTGGGCGGGGTCTTGCTCCACAGCGGCTTGTTCGGGTCCGACGGCGCCTCCGCACCGGCGACGGCAGCGTCCCGACCACGTTGCCGGATTCGGCCGGCTTGGGCGTGCCCTTGCGCTGAAACGGCGTCGGCGCCTTGGTGATATACAGCGCCACCACCACCGCGATCGCCAGGCCGATGATCAGGCCGAGCACCAGGCCGAGAAACGTACCCCCGCGCTGCTGGGCGCGGCTGGCCTTGCGCGGGGCACGCTTGCGTTGCTGTTGCATGGAGTCCTCTTGGATATTGCCGGAAGATTATAGAGCCAGTGCCGGGCCGGGCGGCCCGGTCACCGCGGCCTGCGGACGGTGAGGACACCGGCAGGCCGCGCTGCCCCCCTTACATGCGCTGCGGCGCGGACACGCCGATCACCGCGAGGCCGTTGCGCAGCACCTGGCGGGTCGCCGCCAGCAGCGCGAGCCGCGCCAGCTTGACCGGCTCGTCGTCGACCAGCACGCGGTCGGCGTTGTAGAAGGCATGGAAGTCGCCGGCCAGGTCGCGCAGATAGAAGGCGACCGCATGCGGCGCCAGCTCGTTGGCGGCCTGGGCCAGCATCTCGGGGAATTCGGCCAGCCGCTGTCCCAGCGCCAGCGCCTGCGGGCTCGCCGCGGCGCCGGTCACCGCCTCCAGGTCGGCCCCCGCCAGCTCGGCCAGGCGCTCCTGCCACCCCTCGCCGCCCCACGACTCGAAGATCGAGCAGATGCGGGCGTGCGCGTACTGGACGTAGTACACCGGGTTCTCGTCGTTCTGCTTGAGCGCCAGGTCGACGTCGAAGACGAACTCGGTATCGGCCTTGCGCGACAGCAGGAAAAAGCGGACCGCGTCGCGGCCGCGCGTGAAGTGGGCCGGCCAGTCGGCCACGCCCGTCTCCAGGCAGCCGCGGATGGTCTCGTCGCCGCCATTGCTCCATTCGATCAGGTCACGCACCGTGACATACGAACCGGCGCGCTTGGAGATCTTGACCTCCTCGCCGTTCTTCATCACGGTGACCATCTTGTGCAGCACGTAGTCGGGATAGCCGGCCGGGATGCCGATTTCCAGCCCCTGCAGGCCTGCCCGCACGCGCGCAATGGTGCCGTGGTGGTCGCTGCCCTGCACGTTGATGACCTTGTGGAAGCCGCGCTGCCACTTGGTGGTGTGATAGGCGACGTCCGGCACGAAATAGGTATAGCTGCCATCGCCCTTGCGCATCACCCGGTCCTTGTCGTCGCCGTCTTCGGTGGTGCGCAGCCACAGCGCGCCTTCGCTCTCGTAGGTCTTGCCCTTGGCGATCAGCGTGCGCACGGCCTCTTCGACCTTGCCGTCGGTGTACAGCGACGACTCCAGGTAGTAGCGGTCGAACTTGACGCCGAACGCCTGCAGGTCGATGTCCTGCTCGTTGCGCAGGTAGGTGACGGCGAACTTGCGGATCGAGTCCAGATCCTCGACGTCGCCGGAGGCGGTCACCGGCTCGCCGTCGGAGGCGCGCACGGTCTTGCCGGCGAGGAAATCGGCGGCGATGTCGGCGATGTAGTCGCCGTTGTAGGCGGCCTCTGGCCAGCCGGCCTCGCCCGGCTTCAGGCCGCGGGCGCGCGCCTGCACCGAGATCGCGAGGTTCTGGATCTGCACGCCGGCGTCGTTGTAGTAGAACTCGCGGTGCACGGCGTAGCCCTGCCACGACAGCAGGTTGGCGAGCGCGTCGCCCAGCGCGGCCTGGCGGCCGTGGCCGACGTGCAGCGGGCCGGTCGGGTTGGCCGACACGAACTCGACCAGTACCTGGCCGCGCGCGCCCTGCTGCTGGGCGCCATAGCCATCGCCCTGCTGCAGCACCGCGCGCAGCGTCTCGGCTTTGGCCGCCGGGGTCAGCCGCAGGTTGATGAAGCCCGGGCCGGCGATCTCCAGGCTTGCCACCAGCGAGGCGGTACGCGCATCGGCCTTCACCGCGTCGACGATCTGCTGCGCCAGCTCGCGCGGATTGCGCTTGAGCGTGCGGGCCACCTGCATCGCCAGATTGCAGGCGAGATCGCCGTGGGCGGCCACCTTGGGCCGTTCGAAGGCGACAGCGGGCAGCACGGCATCGGCCGGCGCCAGCGCGCGTACCGCATCGGTGAACGCGGCGGCAAGTTTGGAGGTCTGAACAGGCAGCATGAATGTCTGGGCCCGCGCGCCACACAGGACCGCGATGGCTTCGGCCATAGTGGCGGTGCCGTCACCGGCAGCGTGGCGATGCCGCAGCGCGGCACGGGCAATCGATTGCAGAACGCGGATTTTATCAGGTGCTATGCTGACATCATCCGCAGGAGCCAGTCGGCCGGCTCCCGGCACGCCGGAGCAGGACGGCTACCATCCCAACATGGCTGACAAGGAACCACCATGCTGATCACCTTCAAATCCCACGCGGCGCAAGACCTGATCATGATGAACGATCTCGCCGTCACGTTGCTCGGCATCATCGGCAAGCACGTCGGCGAGCGCGGGGTGATCACCAAGGAAGAGCTGCCGCGCGCGATCCACCGGCTCGAGGCCGCGGTGATGCAGGCAAAGCAGTCCCCGGCGCAGAGCCAGCTGCCCGAGGAACAGCGCGGCAAGGGCGACGACTACGACGACGACGAAGAGCCGCTGCACCTGGGACAGCGCGCCTATCCCTTCCTGGACATGCTGCGGGCCTCGCAGCGCGAGGGCTGCGACGTGTTGTGGGGCGTCTGACGCAAGTCAGGCGTTCCCCCCTCCCCAAAAAAAACAGCCCGGCCGCTGGGGGCGGACCGGGCACCGGACCAGGGGGGATCCGAAGGGGGGTACTGCGATATTGCGGCGTCGGGGGAGGCACCGCAATTCCTTGTCCGGCGCCGTCGATGACGACATCGGCAGCGCCGGCGACATTCTTGATGGCGGCATGCGCCACCTCTGAGCGCGACCGCTATTCCTTGCTGAGCATGTCGGCCAGTTCGTCGGCGTGCTCCTCCTCGACCGCGAGGATCTCCTCGAGGATGCGCCGCGTGGTCGGGTCGCGCTCGCCCATGTACTGGATCATCTCGCGATAGCTCTCGATTGCGATCCGTTCGGCGATCAGGTTCTCGCGGATCATGTCGGTCAGCCCGTTGGGCGCGACATATTCCGAATGGCTGCGCGCCGACAGACCGTCGGGCGAAAAATCCGGCTCGCCGCCCAGCTGCACGATGCGCGCGGCGATGCGGTCGGCGTGCGCCTGCTCTTCATCGGCATGGACCTTGAACTCGGCCGCGATCGGCTCGGCGTGGATGCCCTTGGCCATGAAGTGGTGGCGCCGATAGCGCAGCACGCAGACCAGCTCGGTGGCCAGCGCCTCGTTCAGCAGCTTGAGCACGGTCGCACGGTCCGCGTCGTAGTTTTCGGTGACCGCGCCGTCCTCGATATGTTTGCGGGCACGTGCGCGGATGGTGGCGACATCCGACAGAAAGCCCTGGGTCGGCCCCTTGCCGGCGGAGGAGGCATCGGTGCGGGAAGAGGCGGCGCCCGTGGTCTGGGTGTCCATGTGTGCGGTTCTCCTGTCAGGTTGCTTTGTGGGGTTCGGGCCGGAGGTGCGTTGCCTCCGTTGCCGTCGCTGGTTGCCGCGGCTCGGCTTGCGTCGCCGGGTTGGCCCTCAGTTGCCGTCGTAGTGGCCGTCCTCGCTGCGGCGGCGGCTGCTGCCGCCCACCAGCAGCAGCGCGGCGATCGCACCGACAGCCGCGGCGATCGCGATGGCGCGGAACGGCGACTCGGCGACGCGATGCTGCACGCCGACGACGGCCTGGTCGACGCGCTCGCGGGCACGTCCCGCGCTCTGCATCGTGGCCTCGCGTGCCTGGTCGGCCAGCATGCGCGCCCGCGTCTGCAGCCGGCGGCTGGCCTGCGCGGCCTCGGACGAGCCTTCGCGCGCCAGCACCTCGATCGTGTGTTCCAGTGCCGAGATCAGTCCCCTCACCTCGTCCACCACCGGCGTGGCGGCCTCGCGCGCGGCGCCGCTGGTATCGCGGGCGGCATGGCGCAGCTGGCGCACCGTATCGCTGGCGCAATCGGCAAGATGGCGGACTTCCTTCTTCACCTTCGGATTGTGGGTCAGCATGGGACTCTCCTTAAGACGCGCGTCGGCCAACGCGCGGCGCGACGCGCCGCGCTTGGCCGACGCAATGCAGGCGACCTGGCGCAGGGCCGGCCGACGGATCGACGGGCCATCGTCGGCCCGTTCATCGGCCGCTCATCGACCGTTCATCGGCCTTTGCGGACCAGGCTCATGACGAAGGTCACCAGCGCCACTACCAGGAAGATGAAGAACAGGATCTTCGCGATCTCGACCGCGCCGGCAGCGATGCCGCCAAAGCCGAACACGGCGGCGACCAGGGCGATGATGAAAAAGACCAGTGCGTAGTAAAGCATGGTGAAACTCCCCTAGATGGATCGAACTGCCTCAGCACAACGGCGCGTGAAAACGCGAGCGGTGGATCGTCGGGTAGGCCGTCATTTGACCGACTTGAAGATCGTTACCCCAAGCACCAGGAACAGCACGAACAGAATCAGGAACAGGAAGAACAGAACCTTGGCGATGCCCGCCGCGCCCGCCGCGATGCCGGTGAAACCGAGCAGTCCCGCGACGATGGAAATCACGGCAAAGATCAGCGCCCATTTCAGCATGGTGTTTCTCCTGTTCTCGCGGCTCGGTGCTTCGGTGCGCCAGGCCATGCAAGCATGGTAGGAATCGCCACTTCGGCGAGGCACCGACCTTGCACCGATTCCCCTGTCAGCGGTTTCCTACAGCTCCGGCGCGGCGCCAGGTCTCGTGCGAAGCACCGCCTTGCGAAGCCTCCGGGCGGGTCCGTGGATCGGTTGACCGGGCGCAACCGTTGTGATTCCATCGGCGCAGTCACCGCGCGCGACCGCGAGCGCGCAATCCAGGAAATTCCATCATGTTGAAGCTATCGTCGTTGCGGTCCACCGTGCTGCTCGCGGGTGGCATCCTGCTCACGGTGGTCGTGCTGATCGCCTCGGAGGCCGGCAATATCCGGCTGCGCCAGGGGTATTCGCAAGTCATCCGCTCGCAGAACGTGCAGAGCGACATCAGCGCGCTGCTGGCCGAACTGGTCAACGCCGAGGCGGGCCAGCGCGGCTACCTGCTGACCGGCAAGGAAAGCTATCTGGAGCCGTACCATCGCGCGATCCCGCGCATCAACACGCTGATGAACGACATCCGCAACCGCTTCGCCGACGACCCCGAGGCGTTGAAGCAGTTCGGCGAGGCGTCGCTGCTGATCAGCCGCAAGCTGACGGAAATGGAGCTGACGCTGATCTACGGCAAGCGCGATGTCGAGGTCGCGCTCGATCTGATCCGCACCGACTTCGGCAAGCAGACGATGGAGAAGGCGCGGCTCGGCCTGGAGACGCTGCGCGCGCGCTCCGCCGCGTCGGTGTCGCGCAATCTCGAGAACGCCGACCGCGACATCAACCTGTCGCGCTACGGCATCGGCCTGCTGACCGCGATCAACATCGTGCTGCTGGTCATCGTCGGCTTCCAGCATTCGCGCCGGCTGGCGGTGTCGGAGGCCGCGCGCAGCGAGCTCGAGGAGGAAAGCGCGCGGCTGGACCGCATGGTGCGCGCGCGCACGCGCCAGTTGTCGGCGCTGGCCTCGCACCTGCAGCGCGTCACCGAGGATGAGAAGACGCGGCTGGCGCGCGAGCTGCACGACGAACTCGGCGCGATCCTGACCGCCACCAAGCTCGACATGCACTGGATCCGCCGGCGCCTGCAGAACGACTATCCCGAGATCCAGGAAAAGATCACGCGCGTGATGCTGCATGTGGACCAGGGCATCCAGATCAAGCGCCGGCTGATCGAGGACCTGCGCCCCACCGTGCTGCTGAACCTCGGCCTGAAGGAAGCGATCGCCCAGCTGGTCGAGGAAGTCGGCACGCGCAACCACTGGCAGACCGAGGTCGAGCTCGATCCGTCGGTGCCGCCGCTGCGCGATGCCGCCGCCATCGCGCTGTACCGCATCGTGCAGGAGTCGCTGACCAACGCGACCAAGTACGCGGAAGCGAGCCGCGTGTCGGTCGCGCTGACCCGCACCGACGATCATCTGCTGCTGAAGGTCAGCGACAACGGCCGCGGCCTGCCGGCCGATATCGAGACGCGCCGCACCTCGGGCCACCATGGCCTGCTCGGCATGGAGCAGCGCGTGATCGCGCTGGGCGGCACGCTGCAGATCGATTCGACGCCCGGGGCAGGCGTCACGATCCGTGTCGAGGTGCCGCTGACCGACGCCGTGGTGGCCCCGCCGCCGTCGCTGGACGAGGACGACGCGCCGCTGCCGCACGAACTGCCGATGGCGGCGCCGGCGCAGGCGGAAGCGA
>NZ_AMPR02000174.1:0-6421 GCF_000307735.3 Cupriavidus sp. HPC(L)
GGCGCCACCGGGCGCGGGCGCGCCTTCAGGCCGAGCAAATCCTGGTCGAAGCAACCGCCGAGGGCGAGCGGCGCGCGGATGCGGCGGCGCGGGCGGCCCACGACGCGATCTGCGGGGACGTGCTGCGCTGGCTGGTGCACGAGAACGAACTGGAGGCGGTCATCGCGGAGCGGCTGGAGTTGCGCTGCCGGATGGTGATCGCCGATGCGGTCGCCAGCTTCGCCGGCGAGGCCGAGCGCGCGGCGTTGATCGCGCAGCGCGTTGCGGCCCGCTGGCGCGAGCTGTCCTCACACGGCGCCTTCACGTTGCGGTTGTGCCCCGACGACGTCGAAGCAGTGGCGGCGCGGCTGCCGGCGGAGACGGGGTTCACCATCAGCGCCGAGCCGGCGCTGACCTCCGGCCAGGCGCTGGTGGACAGCCCCTACGTCCAGCTGCGCATCGATCTGGACCGTCATCTGTCCGTGCTGTTGGCAGCCATCGGCGTCGAGCCAAGCGCAGCGAGCCCGTGCGCAGGCGAGCCTCACGCGGTCAGCGAGCGCGGGGACGAAAACGATCCGGATGCCCTTGCCAACCAGCTTGACGGCCTCGTAGAGGATGTGGACCGGATGGCAAGAGGCCGGCTTCTCCCACCGCAACGCGATCCCGGCGTGCCCGATGCCGATTCGACGGGATGGCCCGCATGAACCCGAAGGTACAGGGCGCCAAGCCCGTCATTCCAACCGGCCCGGCGCCGGCGGTCCTCCCGGGGCAGGGCGGCGGTGCGGCCAGCCGCGGGCCCCAGCAGGTCAGCCCGGCCCGTTCCGCGATGGATCTCGCGGCGCGCGCGCTGAACGCGTCCCGCCGCCTGCACGAAGCCGGGCTCAACAACGTGCATTCGTCCAAGCTGCACGCGCTGCTGCGCGGCGACCGCCGCAATGATGCGCTGCTGGCGCGCGCCTTCGTCGGCAAGCTCGCCAAGTCGCTGCTGGCCAACAAGGACCCGCGCATCGAGCAGCTGCTGCAGCAGTTCGGCGATATCGAGGACGTCGACAGCCTGTTCGCCGCAATCGAACGCAGCGAGCTGCATCCGGCGGCGATGGCATTGCTGCTCGCCGCGATGGCCGAACAACACCGGCCGGGACGCAAGCGTAGCCGTCTGGAGGAGGCGCTGGAGCGGCGGCTCGGCGCCAACGGCGATTGGGAACTGGCCATGCTCGGCTGGCTCGAGTTCGGCGCGATGACGCCGGAACTGATGTCGCAGCTGAAGTCGCTGTATCAGCGCGCCGGTGTGGTGCAGCAGGGCATGGCGGCGTTCCTGGACCAGTTGGCCGGCATCGGCGAGCGCCGGCGCAAGGTCAAGGTGCTGATCCGCGCGCTGGGCGCCGAATTGAGCGGCATCGACGACGATGCGGCCGAGGGCATCAAGCTCGCCGCGGTAGTGCGAGACCTGAAATGCCTGTTGATCTTCCTCGGATGCGAGGAGCAATGCGGCCGCATCGCGCGCGCCCTGGGCGAGCCGCCGGTCGAGCCCGACTCGGTGTTGCGGCTGCTGATTCGCATGGTCGACCAGCCGTGGCTTTACCACGACTGGATCCGCGGCGAAGTCGACGGCATGGAGCTGGGCCGGGAACGCGGATTCAAGCTGGTCCGGGACATCACCCGTCTGGCCAAGCTGCTGCCCGAGCCGTGCTTCCGCGACGATGACCACAGGCAGCAGGTGCTGACGGCACTGAACGAGTTCAACGACCGCGCCGAGAACGCGGACCCTGCCGAGGGCGACCCCACGGGCTGACGCCCCTTCAGGTATCGGCCCGATGCCGCGTGCCGCGACTGCCGCGCACGATGGCGACACAGCAAGCAATGAGGACAGCAAGCGCGTCCGGTGGCTCGCGCCGCCGGGGTCGTGCCTGGATCACCGATGGATATTGGAACGCTGCGCAATCTGGAAAAGCTGTTTCGTCTGATGGACGTCAAGCCCGTCACGATCGAGCCGCGCGTCGAAATACGCGACGGCGAGATCCAGGTGTTCATGGAAGTGCGCGACCGCCGCGTGCTGCTGTCCACGATGCGGCCGGTCGATCGCTACGTGGCCGACGCCGCGCTGCGCTCGCTGTTGACGCGCTGGTCGCCGGCCTGCATGGCCGGCGTGCCGCTGCGGGTCTTCCGCGTCGACGACTGCCTGTTCGTGTCGGGCGCGATGCCGGCGGGCAGCGGTGCCGAGCTGTGGTACCGGACGGTCCGGGCACAACGCAGGCTGCTGGAAGCCTGCACGAAGGAGGAAGCATGAGGTTCGTCTTCGCGGCGTTGCTGTTGCCGCTGGCGCTGCTGTGGGGCACCGCGATCGCCGGGTTGGTGTTGGCGATGGCGTTGGCACTGGTGCTTGGCGCGATCGCCTTCGGCCTCGGCTGCCGGACCGCCGTTGCACTCGTTGATGCGATCCGGCGTATCCGCCGGACAGGGCCCGGAGCGCGGCCATGATCAAGCGCTTGAGTACCTGGCTCGCCACCGTCGGCGGCCGGCAGGACGTGGTGCTGGCCGTGATGCTGATGGTGGCGGTCTTCATGATGATCCTGCCGCTGCCGACCATCCTGGTCGACCTGCTGATCGCCATCAACCTGGGCCTGGCGCTGCTGTTGCTGATGACGGCCATCTATGTGCGCGATCCTCTGGACCTGTCCGCGCTACCGTCGCTGCTGCTGATCACGACGCTGTTCCGCCTCGCGCTGACCGTCAGCACCAGCCGCCTGATCCTGCTGCAGCACGACGCGGGTGAAATCGTCACCGCCTTCGGCAACTTCGTCGTCGGCGGCAATCTGGCGGTCGGCATCATCGTCTTCTCGATCATCACGGTCGTGCAGTTCATCGTGATCACCAAGGGCGCGGAGCGCGTGGCGGAAGTCGGCGCCCGCTTCTCGCTCGACGCGATGCCCGGCAAGCAGATGAGCATCGACGGCGACCTGCGCGCGGGCACGATAGACGCCAGCGAGGCAAAGCGCCAGCGCCAGCTGGTGCAGAAGGAGAGCCAGCTGTATGGCGCGATGGACGGCTCGATGAAGTTCGTCAAGGGTGACGCGATCGCCGGCATCATCGTGATCCTCGTCAACATCGTCGGCGGCATCGCGGTCGGCACGATGCAGCACGATATGGGCGTCGGCAAGGCGCTCGAGGTCTACTCGGTGCTGTCGATCGGCGACGGCCTGATCGCGCAGATCCCCGCGCTGATCATCTCGATCGCCGCCGGCATCGTGGTGACGCGCGTGCCCGGCGAGAAGCGTGAAAACCTGGCGCAGGACCTGGTCAACCAGTTCTCGCGCCAGCCCAACGCGCTGATGATCGCCGCCGGCGTGCTGCTGCTGTTCGCGCTGGTGCCGGGCTTTCCCGCAGTAATTTTCATGCCGCTGGGCGTGCTGCTGGGACTGATCGCGCTCTATGCGCGCCGCCGCGCCAGGGCGCTCGCCGCCAATACCGCCGACCAGGGCGGTGCGGCGGCCGGCGCAGAGGGCGAGGCGCGCATGACCCCCGGTGCGGAGCCGCTGTCGCTGAAGCTGGCGAAAGATGTGGCGGCGCTGCCTGGTCTGCTCGACGCGCTCGAGACCCTGCGCTGGCAGAAGTTCGAGCGGCTCGGTGTCGCGCTGCCGAAGATCGAGATGGCTGTCGAGGCGGGTCTGCCCGCCGGCAGCTTCAGCGTGCTGCTGTACAGCGAGCCCGTGCTGAAGGTGGCCATGCCGGCAGGCCGGCTGCTGCTGGCGCGCCAGTCCAGCGCCATGCCGGTCGCCGAGCGCGTCGACAACCTGCCGTTCGGCGGACTGACGCTGCAATGGATCGCGCCCGAGCACCAGGGCTCGCTGGCGCAGTCCGGGTTGTCGCTGCTTGCCGGCGCGCAGGCCGTGTCGTACGCCGCCGCGCTCGCCGTCGACCGCTTCGCCGACGAATTCATTGGCGTGCAGGAAACCCGCTATCTGATGGACGCGATGGAGACCCGCTACGGCGAGCTGGTCAAGGAGCTGCAGCGCCAGCTGCCGATCAGCAAGGTCTCGGAGGTGTTGCAGCGCCTGGTGGCCGAAGGCATCTCGATCCGCGACCTGCGCACCATCTTCGAGGCGTTGATCGAGTGGTCGCCGAAGGAAAAGGAGACCGTGATGCTGACCGAGTACGTCCGCGTCGCGCTGCGCCGCCAGATCGTCGGGCGCCATGCGCGCGGTGAAGGGCGTATCCATGTCTGGCTGATCGGCGATGGCATCGAGAACATGATCCGCGACTCGGTGCGCCAGACCGCCGCCGGGGCCTATTCGACGTTGCAGGGCGACCAGATCGAAGCGATCGTGGCGCGCATCAAGGCCGGCATTGCCGGTCGCGAGGACATGGAGGGTGCGCTGGTCACCGCGATCGATGTGCGCCGCTTCCTGCGCAAGTTTCTCGAGCGGGAGCTGTTCAGCGTGCCGGTACTGTCGTACCAGGAACTGGGCGACGACGTGCAGCTGCACGTGCTCGGCAATATCGACATGATCGGAGAGTACGACGATGCGTATGCCTGATGCCGATGCGATCGTCTCCCGGGTGGCCGGCCGCCTGACGTTGCCGGCGCTGGACGATGGCGTGGAGCGTTTCGGCCGCGTGGTCGAAATCGGTCCCACGCTGATCAAGGCCAGTCTGCCCGACGCGGCGCTGGCCGAGCTTTGCCTGATCGGCGCCGACATGCAGGCGGAGGTGGTCGGCCTGCAGCGAGAGGTCGCGCTGCTGTCGCCATTCTCCGAGCCGGTCGGCATGAGCTGCGGCGCACTGGTGCGCCCGCTCGGCACCGAGCATCGGATTCCGGTCGGTCCGCATCTGATCGGCTCGGTGATCGACGGCCTGGGCCGCCGGATGAGCGGTCCGCCGGTGCCGGCCGCATGCGAGACGCGCCCGCTGGAGGCACCGGTGCCCGATCCGTTGACGCGCACGCTGATCGACCAGGTGTTGCCGCTGGGCGTGCGCGCGATCGACGGCATGCTGACCTGCGGCCGCGGGCAGCGGATCGGCATCTTCGCGGCCGCGGGAGGGGGCAAGAGCACGCTGCTCGGCATGATCTGCGACGGCAGCCTGGCCGATGTCGTGGTACTCGGGCTGGTGGGGGAGCGCGGCAGGGAGGTCCGCGAGTTTCTCGACCAGACGCTGACCGCCGAGGCGCGCGAGCGGTCGGTGGTGGTGGTGTCGACCTCGGACCGCCCGGCGCTGGAACGCCTGAAAGCCGTCTATACCGCGACCACCATCGCCGAGTACTTCCGCGACCAGGGCCTGAACGTGCTGCTGATGGTCGATTCGCTGACGCGCTTTGCGCGCGCCGGCCGCGAGATCGGCCTGGCCGCCGGCGAACTGCCGGCCGCCGGCAGCTTCCCGCCCAGCGTGTTCGCGCGCCTGCCGCGCCTGCTGGAACGGGCCGGCTGCGCGGCCACCGGCAGCATCACCGGCATCTATACCGTGCTGGTCGAGGGCGACGACATGACCGAGCCGATCGCCGACGAGGTCCGATCGATCCTCGACGGACATATCGTGCTGTCGCGCGAGCTCGCGGAAAAGAACCACTATCCGGCCATCGATATCCCGGCCAGCATCAGTCGCGTGATGCACCAGGTCACCAGCGAGCCGCATCGGCAGTGGGCGGGCAAGGCACGCCGGCTGCTGGCCCAGTACAAGGAAATCGAACTGCTGGTGCGGGTCGGCGAATACGAACGCGGACACGATGCCGAGGCCGACGACGCGCTGGACCGTCGCGCCGGGCTCGAGGCCTTCCTGTGCCAGGGAACGGGCGAGCGCGCCGACTACCAGGGCACGCTGCGCCAGCTGCGGCAGGTCGTGGAGGGATGATGGCCAGGCCCAGCACCGCACAGATGCTCGAGCAGTTGCGCACGATCAAGATGTGCCGGGAAGGCGTGCTGCGTCATCGCGCCCGCCGTGTCGAGGCGGACATGCGCGAATGCAGGCAGCAGTCCGATACCCGCAGGGCCGAGCAGGCCGAACTGCGCGTCCAGTGGCGCGCCGCCAACCAGACCGAGCAGGCGGTCGGCCCGCGCGATTTCCACCAGCTCAAGCAACGGTTCGCCGATTTCTATCAGCGCGAACAGCAACTGCAGGCTGCGCTGCGCAAGCTCGCCGATCAGATCGCCGATTGCCAGGCGCAGGCGGCACGCATTGCCCAGGCGCTGAAGGAGAACCTGCGCGGCCAGGAGAAGCTGGCCGCGCTGATCGAGGAGCAGCGATGAGTGTGACTCCGGTGGGCGGGGTCCCGCCCAGGGGTGGCCGCGATCGCGACGAACGTCGCAACGTGGAATCCCGGCAAACCGCGCAGTTCGATGCGGCGATGCGCAAGCGCAGGCCCGCCCGGGAGGGGGGCGGGGAAGAGAACGAGGCTGCGGTGCCGCCGTCCGTGCCGCCATTCGTGCCGCCGGCATGGTGGTCGATGCTC
>NZ_AMPR02000173.1:0-6428 GCF_000307735.3 Cupriavidus sp. HPC(L)
CCTGGCGCAGGCGCTGGTCGACAGCCGCAACCGCACGCTGGCCTGGCTGGCCGCGTTCGGCGCGGCCCGGCGCGGCTGGATCGTGCCGCGCCAGTACGATGCCGATCCGCCGCTATGGACGCTGGGGCATCTCGCCTGGCACGCCGAATGGTGGTGCCTGCGCGACGTCCAATGGCAGGACCGCGGCGGCGTGCTGCTGCCGGTGCCGGCCGCGCCGGCGATGCTCGACGGTGCCGACGAGTGGTTCGATCCCGAACGCATCGGTCCCGATGCGCGCTGGGAAGCCGCCCTGCCCGATGTTGCCGCACTGAAGCACTACGCGGCCTCGGTGCTCGACGCGGTGCTGCGCCGGATCGCGCTGCTGCCTGACGATGGCGACGGCACGCTGTATCCCTACCGCCGCGCGCTGCAGCACGAGGACGCGCAGATCGAACGGATCGCGGCGCTGCTGCAGGCGCTGGCGATGGCGCCCGACGATCCCGCGCTGACCCGCCCGCCCGTCAGCGTGCCCGACGCCGGCACGCTGCAGTTTCCCGGCGGCCGTTTCACGCAGGGCTGGAGCGAGCCGGACGGCTTCGCGATGCCCGACGAACTGCCCGCGCGGTCGACTTATGTGCCGGCCTTCGAGATCGACGCCGCGCCGGTCACCAACGCGCAATACCTGGAGTTCGTCGACGACGGCGGCTACGAGCGGCCCAACTGGTGGTCGCCGGCCGGCCGCCAGTGGCTGATGACGCAGGAGCGCTCGGCGCCGCGCTACTGGGAGCGCCATGCGCAGACGCGCGCCTGGATGGCGCAGCGCTTCGACACGCTGCGCACGCTCAATCCCGACGAGGCGGTGCGGCACGTGACGCTGTACGAGGCGCAGGCCTGGTGCGCCTGGGCCGGACGCCGGCTGCCGGACGAGGCCGAGTGGGAGATGGCCGCGGTGCAGAATCGCGGTGGCTTCCGCTGGGGCATGGTGCGCGAATGGACCGCGACACCGTACGAGCCCTATGCCGGCTTTGCCGAGGTGCCGGCGCACCCCGGCCCCGGAGACAGCGAGATGCAGGCGCGCTTCGGCGTCTGCCAGGCCGTGCGCGGCGCCTGCTTCGTCGGCCCGACGCGGCTGCGCCATGCACGCGCGCGGCTGGCGCTGGCGCCGGAGGAAGACGCGGCCTTCGTAGGGTTTCGTACCTGCGCGCTGTGAGCGAAAAAAAGCCCCGCAGGAGCGGGGCGCAGTTTGCCGTTGGATTGGTCGTCCCCGCGCAGGCGGGGACCCAGTGGCTTTGCCAAGACGCTGGATTCCCGCCTAGGCGGGAAGGACGCGAGGTCAGTGAATCACCATCCGCGTGAACGGCTCCACATAGGCCTGCAGCGTAACGAACAGGCCGACCAGAATCGCCAGCACGACCGAGTGGAAGAACACGTAGCGCAGGATGTCGCCCTCGTGGCCGTACCACTTGGTCGCGGTCGAGGCCACGACGATCGACTGCGCGTCGATCATCTTGCCCATCACGCCGCCCGAGCTGTTGGCCGAGGCCATCAGGACCGGCGACAGGCCGAGCTGCTCCGCGGTGGTCTTCTGCAGCCCGCCGAACAGCACGTTCGACGCGGTGTCCGAACCGGTCAGCGCGACGCCCAGCCAGCCCAGCATGGTGCCGAACAGCGGATAGAACACGCCGGTGTGCGCAAAGGCCAGGCCCAGCGTCGCGTCCAGGCCCGAGTAGCGGGTCAGGTAGCCGACGCCGAACATCGCGCAGATCGTCAGCAGCGAGTAGCGCACCAGCTTGATCGTGTTCCAGTACTCGCGCAGCAGGCGCGGCACCGAATAGCCCATCAGCAGCCCGCCGACCACGGCGGCGACCAGGATGCCGGTGCCCGCCATCGACAGCACGTTGAAGTTGAACACCGCGGCCTCCGCGATCTGCTGCGGCACCACCGGCGGCACCTTCAGCACCGCCTTGTCCAGGCCCGGGATCGCGTACTTCCACGACCAGATCGCGTCGAACGCCTTCTTGATCTGCGGCACGCCCCAGATGAAGACGAACACGGTCAGGATCACCCACGGCATCCACGCCTTGGCGGTCGAGATGCCGGCGGCAGCGGCGTTGGCGCGCGCCTCGGCGGCGACCGCCTCGGGATCGTCGACCTTCGATTCGTCGTGGCGGCCCAGGATCTTGGTGGTGGTCCAGATCTTCTTCGGCTTCCAGACCTTCAGGAACAGCGCCAGCGAGCCCATCGACACCAGCGCGGCGATCACGTCCACCAGCCACGGGCCGTGGTAGTTCGACACCAGGAACTGCGGGATCGCGAAGCTGACGCCGGCCACCAGGATCGCCGGCCAGACCTCGAGCATGCCGCGGAAGCCGGCAAAGGCCCAGATCAGCCAGAACGGCACCAGCACCGAGAACAGCGGCAGCTGGCGGCCGATCATCGCCGACAGGTCGAGCAGGTCAAGGCCGGTGACGGCCGACAGCGCGATGATCGGCGAGCCGAGCGCGCCGTAGGCGACCGGCGCGGTATTGGCGATCAGCGCGAGGCCCGAAGCGGCCAGCGGCGAGAAGCCCAGGCCGATCAGGATCGCGCCGGTCACCGCCACCGGCGTGCCGAAGCCGGCCGCGCCCTCGAAGAACGCGCCGAAGCTGAACGCGACCAGCAGCAGCTGCAGGCGCCTGTCTTCGGTGATGCCGGCGATCGAGCCCTGCAGCACCTTGAACGAGCCGTTCAGCGTGGTCAGCCGGTGCAGGAAGATGATGTTCAGCACGATCCAGCCGATCGGGAACAGGCCCGATGCGATGCCCAGGCCGGCGGCCTTGCCGGCCATCGCGGCGGGCATGCCGAAGATCGCCGAGGCGACCACGATGCCGACCACCAGCGCCAGGCCGGCGGCCAGATGGGCCTGCAGATGAAAGAACGCCAGCGCGCCCAACAGCACCGCGACCGGCACGCCCGCGGCGAGCGTGGACAGGGCCATGCTGCCGAGCGGGTCGTAGACTTGACTCCACACGATTGAATCCTCCTCAGTGATGGGCCGGCGAGCCATCCTTCTGCGGGCGATCCTCGCCGGTTTGCCTGCGCACGCGAGGGACGCGCAGGGGTGACCCAAGCTTCGCGCACGAGCAAGCGAAGGATTGTAAGGACGGCTATACGTCACCCGCGATACATCGCGTCACGATGGGCGTGAACCGGATTCAGGAATCAGGGTTTGCCCGGGGCGCGCGTCCGGTGTGCAGCGTACTCCAATTGTTGCGGAACGGAAATGTCTGCTTGCCGGCACGGCGGCGATGGAACGGGGAGGAAAGGCCGCTCCGGGGGAGAGGGAGCGGGCGGCCGGCGTCGATGCGGGCGCCCGCATGGATCAAGCCAGCGGCAACACCAGGATGCCCGACGCCGCCGGCCGCGCGCGCATCTTGGCCAGCCAGCGCTCCAGTTCGGGACGCGGCTCGCGCCGGATCGGCATGCCCATCCAGCGGTGCGCGGCGCAGGCCAGCGAGATGTCGGCCATGCTGAAGCGGTCGTCGCAGATGAACTCGCGCCCGGTCAGCGCCTTGTCGAGCAGCGCGGCCAGCGGCTCGGCGCGCGCGATCGAGCGGGCCACCGCATCGGCGTCGCGGCGCTCGGCCGGCGTGCGCACCGTCTGCACGAAGGCGTCAACCATGGCCGGCGTGAAGGCGGTGTTCTGCCAGTCCATCCAGCGGTCGGCGGAGGCGCGGGTGCGCACGTCCTCCGGCCACAGCGTGCCTTCGCCATACTGCGCGCACAGGTAACGCACGATCGCATTCGATTCCCACAGCACGAACGGCTCGCCGCCGATATCGGTGCCGCGGAAGTCCTCGATCACCGGGATCAGCCGGTTCGGGTTCAGCCGGACGTAGGCCTCGGTGTCGAGGTCGCCGCGCGTGACGCCGATATCGATCCGCTCGTGATCGAGATGCAGTTCGCGC
This sequence comes from Cupriavidus sp. HPC(L), assembly GCF_000307735.3. Taxonomy (NCBI): domain Bacteria; kingdom Pseudomonadati; phylum Pseudomonadota; class Betaproteobacteria; order Burkholderiales; family Burkholderiaceae; genus Cupriavidus; species Cupriavidus sp. HPC(L). The sequence goes on from NZ_AMPR02000173.1 coordinate 3,927, forward strand.
GCGCACCAGACGACCTTCTGGACGTTGATCGAAGAGAGCCGGCCCCAGATGCGCAACATATCGGTCTTCCTTGTTCTGGTCGGTGCCGCGGCCTGTCGACGCGGATCAGGCCGCCTTCGCCTGGCCTGCCTGCGCGGCGATGGCCTCGGCGAACAGCTTGCCGAGGATCGCCACGCCTTGCTCGATGCGCTCGGGCGGCACGGTGACGAAGGCGAGCCGCAGCGTATTCTGCCGCGGATTGGTGGCGAAGAAGGGGGCGCCGGGCACATAGGCGACGTTGCGCTTGACCGCCTCCTGCAGGATCGCCATGCTGTCCAGCCCCTCGGGCAGCGACATCCAGATGAACATGCCGCCCTCGGGCTGGTTCCACTTGACGCCGGCCGGCATATGGCGCGCGAGCGCATCCAGCATGTAGCGGCACTGGTTGCCGTACAGCTCGCGGATGGTCGGGATATGCGTATCGAGCAGGCCGTCGCGGATGGTCTCGTAGGCGACGCGCTGCGTGAAGCTCGGCGTATGCAGGTCCGAGGCCTGCTTGGCCTGGCACAGCTTGAAATGCAGATCGGGCGGGGCGATCACATAGCCCAGGCGCAGGCCCGGCGCCAGCACCTTCGAGAACGAACCCATGTAGATCACGCCGTCCGGATTCATCGACAGCAGCGTCGGCAGCTGGTTGCCGGTGTAGCTGAGTTCGCCGTACGGATCGTCCTCGATCAGCAGCACGTTCAGCTCGCGGGCGCGCTGCACCAGCGCCTGGCGGCGCTCCAGCGGCATGCGGCGGCCGGTCGGGTTCTGGAAGTTGGGCAGCGCGTACAGGAAGCGCGCGCCGGCGGTCAGCTCGGCGGTCAGCGCCTCGGGCTGCAGGCCCTGGTCGTCGCTCGGCAGCGAGACGAACTCGGGCTCGAACAGCGAGAAGGCCTGCAGCGCGCCAAGATAGCTCGGCGTCTCGACCAGCACCGGGCTGCCCGGATCGATCAGCACCTTGGCCAGCAGGTCCAGTGCCTGCTGCGAGCCGGTGGTGATCAGCACGCGCTCGACATCCACGCCATGGCGGCGCGCGATGAATTCGCGCAGCGGCAGATAGCCCTCGGTGGCGGTGTACTGCAGCGCCGCGTGCGGGTTGTCGGCGAATACACGGGCCACCGCCTGTTCCATCGCGGCGACCGGGAAGGTCGCGGGCGACGGCAAGCCGCCGGCGAACGAAATGACTTCCGGACGCTCGGTGACCTTGAGGATTTCGCGGATGGCCGAGCTGGTCAGTTGTTGCGCCCGGCGGGAGATGGCCCAATGCATGATGGTCTCTTGGTGTGGTTCTCGCGCGGCGGCGCCGCGCGATGTCGGTCAAATCGATGTGGCGATGCGCGAGGCGCGCACGCCTGAAACGGTGGGGCTGGCCTTATTGCGCGGATTGCACCTCGACGATCATCTCGATCTCGACGCAGGCGCCCAGCGGAATCTGCGCGACGCCGAACGCGCTGCGGGCATGCTTGCCCTTGTCGCCGAACACTTCGGCCAGCAGCTCGGAGCAGCCGTTGGTGACGAGGTGCTGCTCGGTGAAGTCCGGCGTCGAATTGACCAGGCTCATTACCTTGACGATGCGCGTCACGCGGTTCAGGTCGCCGACATGCGCGTGCAGCGTCGCCAGCAGGTCGATCGCGATCGCGCGCGCCGCCGCCTTGCCCTCTTCGGTGCCCAGCTGGTCGCCGAGCTTGCCGACCCACGGCTTGCCGTCCTTGCGGGCGATATGGCCCGACAGGAAGACCGTGTTGCCGGTCTGCGCCGCCATCACGTAGGCGGCGGCGGGGGCGCCGGCGGTCGGCAGTTCGATGCCCAGGCGGGCGAGGGTGTCATAGACGGACATGAAGACTCCTGTTCTCGAGAGTTCGGGGTGGTTCAGCGGGATCGTGCCGGCGGCAGGCCGGCGGACGCGGCGGCGGCAGCCGTGGCGGCAGTCGCAGCAGCGGGCGCGGCACGCACCGCGGTGCGGCGGCCCAGCGCCACCACCGCGATCACCGCGACGGCGAAACCGATGGTGGGCGCGTCGAGCGGCTCGGCCAGCAGCCAGGCGCCGCCGGCCAGCGTCATGAACGGCTGCAGCAATTGTATCTGGCCGACGCGGGCCACGCCCCCTTTCGCCAGTCCGGCGTACCAGAAGACGAAGCCGATGAACATCGAAAAGAGCGAGACGTAGGCCATGCCGAGCCATGCGCGCGCCGACGCGGCGGCGATCTGCGGCAGCGTCTGCGCGGCCAGCCAGGCGACCGTCGGCAGCACCGCCGGCAGCGAGACCACCAGCGCCCAGCTGATCGTTTCGAGGCCGCCGAGCTCGCGCGACAGCTTGCCGCCTTCGGCATAGCCGAGCGCGCCCAGCACCATCGCGGCGAACAGCAGCCAGTCGGCGTGCTGCAGCGCGCCGGCGCCTTGCCACAGCGCGAAGCCGACCACCAGCGCGCTGCCGGCGACCGCCGCGGCCCAGAACGCCATCGACGGCCGCTCGCGGCC
>NZ_AMPR02000172.1:0-6453 GCF_000307735.3 Cupriavidus sp. HPC(L)
GGCGGCCGCCGATGCCGCGCTGGCGTCCAAGGGGCTGGCGCGGCAACGCGAGCTGTATGGCGCCGGCATCGTCGCGGAGAAGGACCTGGAGCAGGCCCAGGCCGAAGCCGCGCGCGCCAGTGCCGAACTGCAGCGCGCGCAGGCGGCGCTGCGGCAGGTCGGCGGCGAACTGGGCAAGCCGGGGAGCGTGGGCGTTGGCGCGCCGGATCGCTTCGCGCTGCGCGCGCCGATCTCCGGCCTGGTGGTCGAACGCAACCTGAACCCCGGCATGCAGCTGCGGCCGGACCAGCCGCCTGCCGCGCCGTTGTTCCTGCTGACCGACCCGTCCGATCTGTGGGCGCAGCTCGATGCGGCCGAGGCGGATCTGGCGCTGTTCCGCCCGGGCGGCAGCGTGACGCTGACTTCGGCCGCCTATCCGGGCGAGTCCTTCCCCGCCAAGGTGGTCAAGATCGCCGACTATGTCGATCCGGCCGCGCGCAGCATCAAGGTCCGTCTGTCGGTGCCGAACGCCCAGCGCAAGCTGAAGGCCGAAATGTTCGTCACCGCGCGGATCGAGGCGGCGGGCTTCGACGGCATCGCGGTGCCGGCCCGCGCTGTGTTCCTCGCCGACAACCATCACTATGTGTTCGTGCGCGCCGATGCGCATCGCTTCGAGCGGCACGAGGTCAAGGTGGGCGCGAGCCTGCCGGGCCTCACCGAGGTGGTGTCGGGGCTCGAGCCCGGCATGCAGGTGGTGACCGAAGGCAATCTCTATCTGCAGGACATCCTGCGCGATGCCAGCGCGGCGCAGGCCGCGCTGCGCCAGCAAGCTCGATGAGGCCGGCCGCGTCATGATCTCCCGCATCGTCCATTTCGCGCTGCACCAGAAGCTGTTCGTCTGGATGGGGCTGGCGCTGTTCGTCGCCGGCGGCCTGGCGGCCTTCAAGAACCTGCCGATCGAGGCCTTTCCCGATGTCTCGGACGTGCAGGTCAACGTGATCACGCTGTATCCGGGCCGCGCGGCCGAAGAGGTCGAGCGCCAGGTCACGATCCCGATCGAGACCGCGCTGGCCGGCACGCCCAATTCGGTGCGGGTGTTCTCGCACACGCAGTTCGGCCTGTCCTATCTGATGGTGACCTTCAACGACAAGGCCACCGATGTCACCGCGCGCCAGCAGGTGATCGAGCGCCTGCGCGGCGTCGATCTGCCCGACGGCGTGCAGCCCGACCTGGCCCCGCTGTCGACCGCGATCGGCGAGATCTACCGCTTCCGCCTGAAGGGCAAGGGCCATACACCGCAGGAGCTGCGCACGCTGCAGGACTGGGTGGTCGAGAAGAACCTGCGCCAGGTGCCCGGCGTCGCGGACCTGGTGACGATCGGCGGCACCATCAAGCAGTACGAGGTCAACCCGAACCTGGCGCGCATGCGCGACGCACATGTCTCGCTGGCGCAGCTGTTCGAGGCGCTGCAGCGCGGCAACTCGAACGCCGGCGGCGGCGCGGTCGCGCAAGGGCGGCAGCAGTTCCTGCTGCGCTCGCTGGGGAGCTTCCGCAGCTCGGCCGATATCGCCAACGTGGTCGTGTCCGAGGTCAACGGCACGCCGATCCTCGTCAAGGACATCGCCGAAGTGCGCGTCGGCGCCGCGCCGCGGCAGGGCCTGATGGCGCAGGACGACGAAGAGGACATCGTCTCCGGCATCGTGGTGATGCGCAAGGGCGAGAATCCCTCCGAGGTGCTGACGGCGCTGAAGGCGAAGATCGCGCAGCTCAACGAGCAGATCCTGCCGCGCGGCGTCGAGATCGTGCCGTACTACGACCGTGCCGACCTGATCGACAAGACGCTGCACACGGTGTTCGGCAACCTGGTCGAGGGCGCGCTGCTGGTGATGGCGGTGCTGTACCTGTTCCTGGCCAACGTCCGTGCCGCGGCGATCGTTGCGCTGGTGATTCCGCTGGCGCTGCTGTCGACGTTCCTCGGCCTGACCTGGGTCGGCATTCCGGCCAACCTGCTGTCGCTGGGGGCGATGGACTTCGGCATCATCGTCGACGGCGCGGTGATCGTGGTCGAGAACATCTTCAAGCGCCTCGGTGAGCTGAAGGAGCTGAAGATCCGCGACAGCCGCGCGCGGCTGCAGGCGATCGCGCGCGCCGTCACCGAGGTGGGCCGGCCCACGGTGTTCTCGATGGTGATCATCATCGCCGCGCACCTGCCGATCTTCACGCTGCAGCGCCACGAAGGAAAGATCTTCGCGCCGATGGCGTACACGGTGACGGGCGCGCTGGTCGGCTCGCTGATCGTGTCGCTGACGCTGGTGCCGCTGCTGTGCTACCTGCTGCTGAAGAAGGACATCGCGCACCACGACAACGCGGTGGTGCGGCTGTGCAAGCGCGCCTATGCGCCGATGCTGGCATGGGCGCTGGACCACAAGCGGGCGGTGGTGGCCAGCGCGGTGGCGCTGCTGATCGTCACCGCCGGCGTCGGCAAGCTGCTCGGCAGCGAGTTCCTGCCCGAGCTCGACGAGGGCGCGATGTGGGTCAGCTTCGACCTGCCGGCCTCGGTATCGACCGACGAGGCGCGCGAGCAGGCGGCGCGGCTGCGCCGGACGATCCGGCAGACGCCCGAGGTCAAGTCGACCATCTCGAAGGTCGGCCGGCCGGACGACGGCACCGATCCGAAGCTGATCAATACGGTCGAGATCCTGGTCGACCTGAAGCCCGAAGCGCAGTGGCGGCGCGGCTTCGACAAGCGGCGCATCATCGGCGAGATCAACGCGAACCTGCGCAAGCTGCCCGGCATCGAGCCGAACTTCTCGCAGCCGGTGCGCGACAACATCCTCGAGAGCATCTCGCAGATCAAGGGCCAGATCGTCATCAAGGTGCAGAGCGACAGCCTGGAACAGAACAAGCGCGTCGCCGACCAGATCCTGGCCAACGTGCAGACCGTCCCGGGCGTGATGCGCGCCTTCATCGACCGCGACGGCGAGCTGCCGCAGTATCTGCTCGACTTCGACCGGGCCCAGGCGGCGCGCTACGGCATCAATGTGGCCGACGTGCAGGACCTGATGGAGACCGCGCTGGCCGGCAAGGCGGCCACCGAGCTGTGGGAGGGCGAGAAGCACTTCAGCGTGGTGGTACGGCTGGCGCCCGGCGAACGCGCGCTGCCGAACCTGCCGAACATCCTGATGCAGACCGCCGAGGGGGCGCAGGTGCCGCTGTCGCAGCTGGTGCATTTCCATGCGGCGTCCGGTGCGATGAACATCAGCCGCGAGAACGGGCAGCGCACCACATCGATCGGCGTGTTCATCCATGACCGCGACATGGGCAGCGTGGTCAAGGACATGCAGGCGCTGGTGGCGAAGAACGTGCGCGCCGACGACGTCAAGATCGGCTGGTCCGGCGAGTTCGAGAACCAGCAGCGCGCGATGGCGCGGCTGTCGATCGTCGTGCCGCTGTCGGTGCTGCTGATCTTCCTGCTGCTGTTCCAGGCATTCAAGTCGTTCAAGAGCGCGACGCTGATCCTGTCGAACATCCCCTTCGCGCTGGTGGGCGGCGTGTTCGCGCTGTTCCTGACCGGCATTCCGCTGTCGGTGTCGGCGGCGATCGGCTTTATCGCGCTGTTCGGCCAGGCGGTGCTCAATGGCGTGGTGATGGTGACCTACTTCAACCAGCTGCGCGAGCAGGGGCTGCCGCTGCGCCAGGCGGTGCTGGCCGGGTCGATGGACCGCCTGAGGACCGTGCTGATGACCGCGCTGCTGGCGATGCTGGGCCTGTTCCCGATGGCGGTCTCGCGGGCGATCGGCTCGGAGACGCAGCGGCCGCTGGCGATCGTGATCATCGGCGGGCTGATTACCGCGACCGTGCTGACGCTGATCGTGTTGCCGACGCTGTACGAATGGATGGTTGGCCGCAGTTGGCCGGATGAGGCGGCGGAGGAGGAGGGGGAAGCCGTGGAGGTTCGGCGGGATGACGCGGCGGTGGTTTGAACGGTCGTTGTAACACCACCTCCCTCTCCCCAACCCTCTCCCCCGTGAGGGGGAGAGGGAGAACCCCTTGAGCATGTCGAACGCCCGCGGTCTGCTCCCCTCTCCCGTTTGCGGGAGCGGGGCGGGGAAGAGGGAGAACTCCTCGAGCGTGTCGAATCCCTGCGGTCTGCTCCCCTCTCCCGCTCGCGGGAGAGGGGCGGGGGAGAGGACAAACAACGCCCGTTATCCCTCGGCCCCCGCAACGTCCCTCACTACGCCGGCCCGCAGCATCTGCGCGATCTGCTTTTCGCCATACCCGCATTCCGCCAGCAACGCCCGTGTATCCTCCCCCAGCCGCGGCGAAGGCCGCACGTACCGCGCCGGCGTCTCCGACAGCTTGATCGGCAGCCCGATGCTCTTTACGGGCCCGGCCTCGGGATGCTGCTGCTCGACCACCATCTCGCGCGCCAGCGTCTGTGGATGCGACAGCGCCTCGCCGATCGAATGCACCGGTCCGGCCGGCACGCCCGCGGCGTCGAACGCCGCCAGCCATTCGGCCGACGGCTTCGTGCGCAGGATCTCGGCCATCGCGGGCAGCAAGGTGTCGCGGTGGCGCATGCGGTCCGAGTTCAGCCGATAGCGCGGATCGGTCAGCCACTCGGGCCGGCCCAGCACCTGCGCGATGCGTTCCCAGTTCTTCTCGTTGGCGCCCCCGACGATGATGTGGCCGTCCTGGGTCGGAAAGGCCTGGTACGGTGTCGCCAGCACATGCGCCGAGCCGCTCGGGCCCGGCGACTCGCCGGTGGCGAAATGGATCGCCGCATGCCAGTACAGCTGCTGCAATCCGGCCTCGATCAGCGAGGTCTCGACGATCTGGCCGCGTCCGGTCTTCTGCTTGTGCTGATAGGCGGCCAGGATGCCGACCGCCGCCAGGATGCCGGCATTGATATCGGCGATCGAGTTGCCGGTGCGCAGCGGCGGACCGCCTTCCTCGCCGGTGATGCTCATCAGCCCGGTATAGCCCTGCGCGATCAGGTCGAAGCCGCCCTTGTCGGCGGCCGGGCCGGTGCGGCCATAGCCCGAGATCGCGCAATAGATCAGGCCGGGATTGATCTCCGACAGCACGTCGTAGCCGAGCCCGAGTTTTTCGAGCGTGCCCTTGCGAAAGTTCTCGATCAGCACGTCGGCGTCGCGCGCCATCCGCAGCAGCACCTCCTTGCCCTCGGGCGTCTTCAGGTCGAGCGCGATCGCGCGCTTGTTGCGGTTCAGCATCAGGAAGGGCGCCGACACGCCGTTGATGCGTGGATCGCGATAGCCGCGCGCATCGTCGCCGCCGTCGGTCTTCTCGATCTTGATGACGTCGGCGCCGAGGTCGGCCAGCATCATGCCGCAGGTCGGGCCGGCCATGATCTGGGCCAGCTCGAGCACGCGCATGCCGGAGAGGGCGCCGGCCTGCGCAGTGCGTTCGGATTGCATGGGGGATGCCATCGCTGTCCTTTCGATATGGATGCCGCTCAGCGGCCGTGGAACTCGGGCGTCTGCTTGGCGAGGAAGGCGCGATAGCCGGTGCGGAAGTCCTCGGTATCGAAGCAGTCGAACGCCTCGTCGCGCTCGCGCTCGCCCAGCGGTGTGCCGGCCACCAGCTGGCGCGCGAACTTCTTGTGCCAGCGTGCGACCAGCGGCGCGCCGCTGGCAATGCGCTGCGCGGTCGCGGCCGCCTCGGCGGCGACCTGGTCGTCGGGCACCACGCGCGAGACCAGCCCCATGCCATGGGCCTCGTCGGCGCCGACGATCCTGCCTTCGAACAGCAGCTCGAGGGTGCGCGACTCGCCGATCAGCCGGATCAGCGGCGCCATCTCGGCATGGGCCATCACCAGCCCGAGGTTCTTGATCGGCGCGCCGAAGCGGCTGCCCTGGCCGCAGATGCGGATGTCGGCCATCGCCGCGATCTCCAGTCCGCCGCCGACGCAGATGCCGTGGATCTGCGCGACCACCGGATGCCGGCAGTCCTGCAGCGCCCGCGCGGTGGCATGCATCACCTTGCCGTAGGCGGTGGCCTGCGCCTTGTTCGAGCGCGCCTGGTCGAACTCGCCGATATCGTTGCCCGGCGAAAAGGCCCGCTCGCCGGCGCCGCGCACGATCACGCAGCGCACGCCGTCGTCGGCGGACAGCGCGCGGAAGGCCTCACCCAGCTGCTGCCACATCGACAGCGTCATCGCGTTGAGCTTGGCCGGGCGATTGAGCACGACGGTGGCAATTGGGCCGTCACGGAGCGTCAGCACCGGGCTGTCGTCGGTATTGCCCCGCTGCGAGTCTGGGTGGGGGTCGGGAGAAGCGGAAGCGGGCATCACGGTCATCGAAGGCGCTCCTGGCGGGGTTGGCTGACGGCCCGGCAATATGACGTCTTGCCGCACCGTTGATTTGGTATACCATATCCCAAATCAACGCCTTCACAAAGGATGCATCGCCCATGGTTTACCCGGTAAACGAACGGGAAGACGCCCCCGCAACG
>NZ_AMPR02000171.1:0-6535 GCF_000307735.3 Cupriavidus sp. HPC(L)
GGCAAGGGCGGCCAGCGCGGCCGCCACGCGGACGCGAGCCGGCCGCCGTGCCATCACGTCACCGCCTGCGCGGCGGCCTCCACCTGCACCAGGCAGTCGTAGAAGACCGGCGCGCGGCCCATGTCGGTCAGGCGCTGGCTGGTCAGCTCGTTGGCGTTCTTGCCGTCCGGCGCCAGCTTCTTCCACCAGATCGACAGCCCGACCACCAGCCCCTGGCGCGCGCGGTCGGTGACGCGGGCACGCGCCTGCATGCTGCCGCGGTCGTTGAAGGCGCGCACCATCATGCCGTCGACGATGCCGCGCGCGGCGGCGTCGTCCGGATGGATGTCCAGATGCGGCTCGCCCTCGGTCGCGCGCAGGCTGTCGACGTTGACGAAGGTGCTGTTCAGGAAGTTGCGCGCCGGCGGCGAGATCATCGCCAGCGGATAGCGCGCGGCCAGGTCCGGCGCGCTGGCGGGCGCCTCGTACGGCGGCACGTAGCCCGGCAGCGGATCGAGGCCGTCCTTGACCATCTCGGCGGCGTAGAACTGGCACTTGCCGGTGGGGCTGGGAAAGCCGCCCTCGGCAAACGGCGCCGCCGGCAGCTTCAGCTTCTGCCAGCCGCTTTCCTTCAGCGTCGGCCAGTCGATGCCGGCCGCGCGTGGATCGTTGCGCGCGATCGCCTGCGCGGCGATGTCCTCGTCGCTGTCGGCGAAGCAAGGCTCGGTAAAGCCCATGCGCCGTGCCAGCCGGCGGAAGATCTCGGTATTGGGCAGCGCCTCGCCCAGCGGTGCGATCGCCTGGTTGTTGGCGAGGAAGTACGTGTGGCCGTAGGCCTTGTGCACGTCGACGTGCTCGAGCTGCGTGGTGGCCGGCAGCAGGATGTCGGCATAGTCGGCGGTATCGGTGCGGAAGTGCTCGAGCACCACGGTGAACAGGTCCTCGCGGGCAAAGCCCGCCGCCACCTTGCTCGATTGCGGCGCGACCGCGACCGGATTGCTGTTGTAGACGACGATCGCCTCGACCGGCGGTGTGCCGGCCGGCAGCCCCTCGCCCAGCAGCGCGTCGCCGATCGTCGACATATTGATCGTGCGCGGCAGCTTCGGCCAGCTCGGCAGCAGGTCCGGGCGCTGCAGCGCCGCGTTGTCGATCGGGAAGAAGCCCGACGTCGACAACTGCAGCCCGCCGGCGGCGTGGCGCCATGCGCCCACCAGCGACGGCAGGCAGGCCACCGCGCGCACGGCCTGGCCGCCGCCGTGGGCGCGCTGCATGCCATAGTTCAGGCGGATCGCCACCGGCTGCCGCTCGCGCACGGCGAGCTGGCCGTACAGGCCGGCCAGCCATTCGATGTCCTGCGCATCGATGCCGCAGATCTGCGCGGCGCGCGCCGGGGAATACTGCGCCGCGCGGTCGCGCAGCGCGTCGAAACCGACCGTGTGCCGGGCGATGTAGTCGTGGTCGAGCAGGTCGTCGCGGATCAGCACGTGCATGATCGCCAGCGCCAGCGCGCCGTCGGTGCCCGGCATCGGCGCGAGATGGCGATGGCACTTCTCGGCCGTCAGCGAGCGGTACGGGTCGATCGCCACCAGCGTCGCGCCGCGGCGCTTGGCCTGCTGCACGCGGGTCCAGAAGTGCAGGTTCGAGGCGATCGGATTGCCGCCCCAGATCACGATCAGCTTCGCGTCCTCGACATGCTCGATGTCCATGCCGACGCTGGCGCCGTACGTGTAGCGCAGCGCGGTGGCGCCGGCGCTGGCGCAGATGGTGCGATCGAGCAGCGAGGCGCCGAGCTTGTGGAAGAAGCGCGCGGCCATGCTTTCGCCCTGCACCAGCCCCATCGTGCCGGCGTAGCTGTAGGGCACGATGGCCTGCGGATCGCGCGCGGCGATCGCGCCGAGCCGCTGCGCGACGATGTCGAGCGCCTCGTCCCAGCCGATCGGCGCGAACTGTCCGCTGCCCTTCGGGCCGATCCGCTTCATCGGGGTCAGCAGGCGGTCGGGATGATAGGTGCGCTCGGTATAACGCGACACCTTGGTGCACAGCACGCCCTGCGTGCCCGGATGGTCGGGATCGCCGGCCACCTTGACGGCGCGGCCGTCCTCGACGGTGACGAGCAGCGCGCAGCTGTCGGGACAATCGTGCGGGCAGGCGGCGCGGACGATGCGGGTGGACATGGGTTCTCCGGGGGCGATGGTCTTTGTGGCCGATTGTATTCGATCGGATTCCGTAGGATTCGATCGGATTCCATCCAGGGGCGGCCGGCGCAGGCGCCGCCGCCTCCCTGCGTCCCCTGCTCGCCTCCTCCGGCCAGTGGTCCCGTCGTCCGCGTCAGGCGCTCAACGCTGGTCGTTCAGATGACAGGCTGACATCCGCCCCGGCGCGATCTCCTTCAGCGCGGGCGCCTCCTCCCGGCAGCGCGGCATCGCATGCGGGCAGCGCGGATGGAAGTGGCAGCCCGACGGCGGATGCAGCGGCGACGGGATCTCGCCCTGGATCGCGACATAGGTCTTCTTGCCGACCTCCAGCTTGGGCGCCTCGGCCAGCAGCGCCTGCGTGTACGGATGATTCGGCGCGGCGAACACCTGCTCGGTCGGCGCGGATTCGACCACGCGGCCCAGGTACATGATCACCACGCGGTCGCTGATGTGCTTGACCACGCCGAGGTCGTGGCTGATGAACAGGTAGGTGAGGTTCAGCTCCTCGCGCAGCCGCATGAACAGGTTCAGCACCTGCGCCTGGATCGACACGTCCAGCGCCGCCACCGATTCGTCGCAGACCAGGAACTCCGGCCTGACCGCCAGCGCGCGTGCAATGCCGATGCGCGCCCGTTGGCCGCCCGAGAACTGGTGCGGAAAGCGCCGCAGCACGGTCGGGTCCATGCCGACCCGCGTCAGCATCTCCTCGACATAGGCCTTCTGGCCCGAGGCCGGCACGATGCCGTGCACCACCGGCGCCTCGCCGACGATATCGAGCACGCGCAGCCGCGGGTTCAGCGAGGCGTACGGATCCTGGAAGATCATCTGGATCGCCAGCTGCTTCTCGCGCTTTTTCTCCGCCGGCAGCTGCTCCAGGTCCTCGCCCTTCCACAGCCGCGTGCCTTCGGTCAGCGTATGCAGGCCGACGGCCATCCGGCCCAGCGTCGACTTGCCGCAGCCGGATTCGCCGACCAGGCCGACGACCTCGCCGGCGCGGATGGCCAGGTCGACATGGTCGACCGCGTGCACCACTTCTTCCTTCGCATGCGCGCCGAACAGATTGGCGATGCGTGCGGCGGCGTCGAGCGACTTGACGAAGCGCTTGGAGACGCCGCGCAGCTCGAGCAGCGGCGTGCCGGCTGCCGACGCGGAGGCCGGCTTCGCTGCCGCGTCGGCGGGCGCGTCGATCACGGACATATCGGTCATGCGGCCTCCTGGGTTTCGAGCACCGGATGGAAGCAGCGCAGGCGCCGTCCGTCGGGCGCGCTGCTCAGCGGCGGCTCGGTGCGGCAGATCTCGGTGGCGCGCGGGCAGCGCTCGCGGAACGCGCAGCCGCCGGGCAGATTCAGCAGCGACGGCGTCATGCCGGGGATCTGCCGCAGCGGCGCGCCGCGCGGATTGCGCGACGGCGCCGAGCCGATCAGTCCGTGCGTATAGGGATGTTCGGGACGCTCGAGCACCTGGCGCACGTCGCCAGCCTCGACGATCCTGCCGGCGTACATCACGCAGACGCTGTCGGCCAGCCCCGCGATCACCGACAGGTCGTGCGTGATCCAGATCAGCGCGGTGCCGGACTCGCGGCACAGCTTCTGCATCTCGTAGAGGATCTGGCCCTGGATCGTCACGTCGAGCGCGGTGGTCGGCTCGTCGGCGATGATCAGGTCCGGCTTGTTCAGCAGCGCGATTGCGATCGCGACGCGCTGGCGCATGCCGCCGGAGAACTGGTGCGGATAGGCCTGCAGCCGCTCGTCCGGCGACGGAATGCCGACCCGCGCCAGCGCATTGCGCGCGCGCTCGCGCGCCACCGCCCTGTCGACCTTCTCGTGCGCCAGCACCGCCTCGATCATCTGCGTGTCGATGCGCAGCACCGGGTTCAGCGTCATCATCGGATCCTGGAAGATCATCGCGATGCGGTTGCCGCGCACGTTGCGCATCTGCGCCGGCGTCAGCCTGCGCAGGTCGCGCGTGACGCCGTCGCGGCTGGTCAGCTCGATGCGTCCGCCGACCACCTGCCCCGGCGGGTCGATCAGTCCCATGATCGAATAGCCGGTCATCGACTTGCCCGAGCCGGACTCGCCGACCAGGCCCATGATCTCGCCGCGGCCGATCGAGAAGGAGACGCGATCGACCGCGCGCGCGACGCCGCCGCGCGTGAAGAAATGCGTTTCCAGATCCTCGACCAGCAGTGTTGGTTTGCTGCTCATGCGGTCATTCCCTTGTTGGCGTCGTCTGTCAAAGCGTCTGCAGTCGCGGATTCAGCACGTCGCGCAGCTGGTCGGCGACCAGGTTCATCGCGACGATGGTCACCACCAGCGCGATGCCGGGGAAGAAACTGATCCAGTACTTGCCGGACAGCATGTACTGCTGTCCGTTCGAGATCAGCGATCCGAGCGACGGCTCGGTGATCGGCACGCCCAGTCCCAGGAAGGACAGCGTTGCCTCCAGCGTGATCGCGGACGCCACCTGCAGCGCGGCGATCACGATCAGCGGTGGCAGGCAGTTCGGCAGCAGGTGGCGGAACATGATGCGCCGCGCCGGCAGCCCCAGGCAGGTGGCCGCCTCGATATATTCCTTGCGCCGCTCGACCAGCGCCGCGCTGCGCGTGGTGCGCGCGTAGTAGGCCCACTGCACCGCCACCAGCGCGATCACGATATTGCCGATACCGGGCCGCAGGAAGGCCAGCAGGATCAGCGCCAGCAGGATCGGCGGGAACGACAGCTGCAGATCGGCGACGCGCATGATCAGCGCCTCGACGCGTCCGCCGACGAAGCCCGCGATCAGCCCGAGCGTGGCGCCCAGCACCAGCGCGATCACCGTGCTGACCACGCCGACGCCGATGCTGATGCGCAGGCCGTACATCACGGCCGACAGGATGTCGCGGCCCTGCTCGTCCGAGCCGAGCAGGAACGTCATGCCGTTGCCCGCCACCTCGCCCGGCGCCAGGCGCGCGTCCAGCACGTCCAGCGTGGCCAGGTCGTAGGGGTCCTGCGGCGCCAGCCACGGCGCGAAGATCGCGACCAGCACGATCGCGATCAGCACCGCCAGGCCCGCCACGGCGATCTTGCTGGAGAAGAACTGCCGGGCGAAGCGGCGCCACGGCGTATCGACGGCCGCCGCTGACGGCGTCGGCGTGCCGGTCGGGGTGCCCGGGGGACCGGCGGGAATATCGGAGGGGGGAACCGGCAGCCCATCCGGCGTGCCCGGTTGCGTAGCGATGGTCATGGGATCAGCCCTTGTTGTCGGCGATGCGCACGCGCGGGTCGAGCACGCTGTAGAGGATGTCGACCGCCAGGTTGATCAGGATGAACAGCGTCACGATCACCATCAGGTAGGCGACGATCACCGGCCGGTCCAGCAGCTGGATCGAATCGATGATCAGCTTGCCCATGCCGGGCCAGGCGAAGATCGTCTCGGTGACGATGGCGAACGCGATGATCGAGCCGAACTGCAGCGCGATCACGGTGACGATCGGAATCAGGATGTTCTTCAGCACGTGCACGCCGACGATCCGCGTGTTCGACAGCCCCTTGGCCCGCGCGAACTTGACGTAGTCCTGCAGCATCGCCTCCTGCGTGCCGGCGCGCGTCAGCCGGATCACCATCGCGATGTTCAGCAGCGACAGCGTGACGGCGGGCAGCACCAGATGGCGGATGCCGTCGACGGTCAGGAAGCTGACCGGGATGCCGAGCACCGGGACGGTCTGCCCGCGCCCGTTCGACGGCAGCCAGCCCAGCTGCACCGCGAACACCATGATCAGCATCAGGCCGACCCAGAAGGTCGGCAGCGAAAAGCCGAGGATCGACACCGTCATGATCGACTTGCCGGCGATGCCGTTGGGCCGCAGGCCGGCCCACAGCCCGAGCGGAATGCCGAGCACGATCGCCAGCAGGATCGCGCAGACCGCCAGCTCCATGGTCGCCGGCATCCGCTCGAAGATCAGCTTCAACGCCGGCGTGCCGTGCGCGAACGAGATGCCCAGATTGCCCTGCAGCGCATTGGTCAGGAAGATCCAGTACTGCTCCCACAGCGGCTTGTCGAGGCCGAGCGCGGCGATGGTGCGCTTGATGTCCTCCTGATCGGCCTGCGGATTGATCAGGATGTCCACCGGATTGCCGATGGCGAACACACCGAGAAAGACCAGCAGCGACATGACGAAGAGCACGACCACGCTCTGCATCAGGCGCCGGATGATAAAGACCAGCATAGTCGGGACGCTTTTCCTTCGCCGCCGGCACCGCCCTCCGTCATGGCTCGCGCGAGAAGTCGCGCGAAGGCATGCGGCGGGACGCGGCACCGGCTGACGGCTAGCGCCGCCCGATCGTCGCCGGGCGGCTGTTTGGGTGGCGATCGGCGCGTGGCCG
>NZ_AMPR02000170.1:0-6648 GCF_000307735.3 Cupriavidus sp. HPC(L)
GCCTCGGCCGCCTGTCGCGCGGCGGACTGGCGCAGCGCGGCTTGCTCGGCCCGCCGGCTGTCGAGCAAGGCCAGCTTGTCGCGCCAATGCCACTGCCAGCCCGCGACCAGCACCGCGCACGCGACCAGCATCGGCCACAGCGGTGGCCAGGCGGCAAACCCGCGCAGCGCGCCGGCATCGCCTTGCGCCGCGTGGCCGAGCCAGGACGCCGAGGCCGGCGGCAGCTCATCGTCTTCATGCGGGACCATCCACGCTCCCGTGCGGCTGCGACGACGTTGGCGCGGAAGCCCCGACCGTGCTGCCCGTGCCGGTGGTGTCGGCCGGGCGATAGACCAGCCGCACCGAGAACGCGAATCCCGCCGCCGCATCGTCCGCTGTGCCAGCCGCGCCCGCCCCGGAAGATGCCGCCCGGGACTCGATCAGTTCGGCCCGCGCCAGCCACGGCAACGGCTGGAACGCGCGCAGCAATGCCGCCACGCGCTCGTGACGGCGCGCCACGCCTTCGATCGTCACCGTGTCGTCCTGCTGGCTGACGGCGCCAAGATGGACGCCTGGCGGCACAAGGCGGGCCAGCGCATCGAGCAGTTGCGCGGGCCGGACGCGGTTCCGCAGCAGCGCATCGAGCGCGCGGCCGCGCCGGCTCGCCACGTCGATCTCCTGCCGCAGCCGGGCGGCGTCGCGCGCCGGCGCTTCCCATTGGCGGGCCCGCTCGGCCAGCGCGCGGTTCTCGACCTCGACGGCCGCGATACGCCGATCCACGCCATAGCCACCCAACAGCACGGCAGCGCCGGCAACGCCGGCAGCGGCACGCCATCCCGGCCGCAATGAACCAGCCCGCCGCGCCAGATGACGGGCGAGACGACGTGCACGACGACATGCCAGACCTGCAATCCGCGCCGCGCGACCCGATCCCCGCCGCCAAACCCGCTGCCCCGGTATGCTCCTTTCCATCCGTCGAGCCCCTTCGTCGATTCCCTGGTCCGGCGCGGCGTTGAACTCGGCGGCCCAAACGCGGCTCTAACCGGCGCTTTCCCTGCTGACCGCCGATCCTGCCGCCGCCAAGTCACCGCCTACCCGCCGCCACCCTGCCGCCCCGCCGCTTGCCTGCCCGCCCGTCGCCGACACCGCGATCCGCGCCACGATCGAGGCCGCGCCGATGGACCGATTCTCGGCAGCCGGACACGGCACCGGCAATGCGACGCCATGCCCATCGAGCCAGTTTTCGCAAGTCACGGCGCGATTGCGCTTGGGCCGCGGGCGCCCATACTGGTATCAGCGGCGACGATTTTTGGCCTTACATCTTGTAACAGCATGGATGCGCCCGCCACGGCACTACCCGCCCGGGAGCCGCGAACGCGGGCGATATAATCCGGGCACCTCCAACTAGGTATTACCCAATGGCTACTGCACAACAGAAGCCGGCTAAACCGGCTCGCCGCCCGCTGTGGATACGCGCCAGCTACTGGGCGCTGGGCCTGATGGCCGCGGGTGTCGTCACGGTGGCCCTGCTGCTCGGCTACGCGCTGCTGGTCGCGGCGCCGAACCTGCCGTCGCTCGATACGCTGACCGACTACCGTCCGAAGATTCCGCTGCGCATCTACACCGCCGACAACGTGCTGATCGGCGAATTCGGCGAGGAGCGGCGCAACTTCGTGCCGATCGCCGAAATCCCCGACGTGATGAAGAAAGCCGTGCTGGCGATCGAGGACGACCGCTTCTACGAGCATGGCGGCGTCGATTTCATCGGCGTGCTGCGCGCGGGTCTGGCGAATCTGCGCGGCGGCCTGTCGCAGGGCGCGTCGACCATCACGATGCAGGTGGCGCGCAACTTCTTCCTGTCCAGCGAGAAGACCTACACCCGCAAGATCTACGAGATGATGCTGGCGTACAAGATCGAGGCGAACCTGAGCAAGGATCAGATCCTCGAGCTGTACATGAACCAGATCTACCTGGGCCAGCGCGCCTACGGCTTCTCCAGCGCCGCGCGCGTCTACTTCGGCAAGTCGATCAAGGACGTCACGGTGGCCGAGGCGGCGATGCTGGCCGGCCTGCCGAAGGCACCGTCGGCCTACAACCCGGTGGTCAACCGCAAGCGCGCCAAGGTACGGCAGGAATACATCCTGCAGCGGATGCGCGACCTGGGCTACATCACGCCGCAGCAGTACGACGAGGCGGTCCACGAAGAGCTGAGGGTTCGCAACGAGGGCAACGAGTTCTCGACCCACGCCGAATACGTGGCCGAGATCGTGCGCCAGCTGATGTACGCGCAATACCGCGAGGAAACCTACACGCGCGGGCTGACGGTGTACACCACGCTGACCAAGGCCGACCAGGACGCGGCCTACGAGGCGGTGCGCGCCGGCATCATGAACTACGAGCGCAAGCACGGCTATCGCGGCCCCGAGGCCTTCATCGACCTGCCGTCCGATCCGGCCGAGCGCGAGCAGGCCATCGACGACGCGCTGGTCGAGCATCCGGCCAGCGACGACATGCGCTCGGCAGTGGTCACCGCGGCATCGAGCAAGCAGGTGCGCGCCGTGCTGCTGTCCGGCGAGGAGGTGGTGATCGAAGGCTCGGCGCTGCGCTATATCGCGCCGTCGCTGGCGGCCAACGCCCAGCCCAAGGTCAAGATCCGCCCAGGCGCGATCATCCGCGTGGTGCAGAACGACAAGGGCGCGTGGTCGGTGGCGCAGCTGCCCGAGGTGGCCGCGGCGTTCATCTCGCTGAACCCGGAGGACGGCGAGATCCGCGCGATGGTCGGCGGCTTCGACTTCAACCGCAACAAGTTCAACCACGTCACGCAGGCCTGGCGCCAGCCGGGTTCGAGCTTCAAGCCGTTCATCTATACCGCCGCGCTGGAAAAGGGCTTCTCGCCGGCGACCGTGATCAACGACGCGCCGCTGTCGATCGGCCCTGATACCGGCGGCCAGGTGTGGGAGCCGAAGAACTACGACGGCCGCTTCGAAGGTCCGATGACGATGCGCCGCGCGCTGGCCAAGTCGAAGAACCTGGTGTCGGTGCGGATCCTGCGCGCGATCGGCACGCAGTACGCGCAGGAGTACATCACGCGCTTCGGCTTCGATGCCGACAAGCACGCGGCCTACCTGCCGATGGCGCTGGGCTCGGGCAGCGTGACGCCGCTGCAGATGGCGGGCGCCTATTCGGTGTTCGCCAACGGCGGCTATCGCATCAACCCCTACCTGATCCAGCGCGTGGTGGACGCGCGCGGCAACGTCCTGTCCGAGACCAAGCCGCAGCGCGCCGGCGAAGACGCGGTACGGGTGCTGGACGCGCGCACGGCCTTCATCGCCGACAGCATGCTGCGCGACGTGGTGCGCACCGGCACCGCGTACACGGCCAAGCAGCGGCTGGGCCGCAGCGACCTGGCCGGCAAGACCGGTACCACCAACGATGCGGTCGACGCCTGGTTCGCCGGCTATACGCCGAAGCTGGTGGCGGTGGCGTGGATGGGTTACGACCAGCCCAAGAGCCTGGGCGTGCGCGAGACCGGCGGCGGCCTGTCGCTGCCGATCTGGATCAGCTACATGTCCAAGATGCTCAAGGGCGTGCCCGAGAGCCCGGATCGCCAGCCGCCGGAAGGCGTGGTGATGGTGGCCGGCGACTGGACGCTGGAAGAGAATGCCGGCGGCGCGGGCGTGGCGTCGGTCGGCCTGGGCGATCCGTGGCCGGGCAAGGCGCCCGACCCGGCCGCGCCGTCGGCGGCCGACCTCGAGCAGGAAAAGCGCCGGATCCTGGAGATGTTCGGCGGCGGCTGATGCGGCCGCGCCGTCGGCTCCAGCCGATCGCACAGCAAAAAAGGCCAGCCCGATGGGCTGGCCTTTTTACTGATCGCGACCGTCGTCCCCGCGAACGCGGGGACCCAGTGGCTTTGCAAGACGCCGGATTCCGGCTTTCGCGGGAATGACGTGGTGGTGTTAAGCGTTCCTTGGCGTGCGTGCGGGCCTCAGTCCAGCGTCAGCGCGGTGCCGGCCTGCTGGCTCAGGTAGCGCGTCAGCGCCTGGTACAGCTCGGTGCCCTCGCGCGTGTCGACCCAGCGTTCGCCGTCGCGGCGGAAGTGAAAGCCCCCCGCGCGCGCCGCCACCCACAGCTCCTGCATCGGCGCCTGGCTGTTGATGATGATCTTCGAGCCGTCCTCGAACTCGAGCTCCATCACATTGCCGCTGCGGTTGATCTCGATATCGGCGTCGGCCGCATCGGCGGCCTGCTCGATCGCGCTTTCCAGACGATCCAGCTCGCCGCTCGCCAGCGCCAGGAACTCGCTTTCGCTCAAAAGGGACATGCTACACTCCAAGACCGCCAGCCGCGGCCGGTCCCTGCCGGGACCCGTTCCGGGCTGATGCATTGTTCTGCGGGCCAATCCAGTTGCCGACCCGAGTGCCCGCGGGCACCGTTGCCCGGCCCGGCTGCTCCGGTCCGCCTCCCGTTCGACCCCTGTTTCCAAGGACGACCCGATGTTGCGTCGTGTTGCGATTGTAGCGGCGTTTGCCGCCGGCCTAGCGATGCCCCTGCTCGGCGGATGCGGCATTCGCGGCCCGCTGGTGATGCCGCAGCGCCCGCCCGCGCCGGTGCAACCCAGCGTCCCCGATCCCGGCCTGTCGCAGCCGGACGCCGCACCGATGCCCGCGCGCACGCCGCCGGCCCGCACGTCTTCGTCGTCTTCATCGCCATCGTCCGCCGCGCCCGCGTCCGCTCCTGCCGCTCGATAACATGACCGCATTTTTCCATCGCCGCGACGGTGCCCTTGCCGTCGAACAGGTGCCGCTCGCCCGTATCGCCGAGCAGTTCGGCACGCCGACCTATGTCTATTCGCGCGCGGCGCTGACCGCCGCCTACCAGGCCTACGCCGCCGCCTGCGCGGGCCATCGCGCGCGCGTGCAATACGCGATGAAGGCCAATTCGAACCTCGCCGTGCTGCAGGTGTTCGCGCAGCTCGGCGCGGGCTTCGACATCGTCTCCGGCGGCGAACTGCAGCGCGTGCTGGCGGTCGGCGCCGATCCGCGCAAGGTCGTGTTCTCGGGCGTCGGCAAGTCCGAGGCCGAGATGGAGCTGGCCCTGGCGCACGACGTGCTGTGCTTCAACGTCGAATCGATCCCCGAGCTCGACCGCCTGAACGCGGTCGCGGGCCGCGTCGGCAAGCGCGCGCGCGTGTCGCTGCGGATCAATCCGGACGTCGACGCGCGCACCCATCCGTATATCTCCACCGGGCTCAAGGGCAATAAGTTCGGCATCGCCTTCGACGACGTGCTGCCGACTTACCGCGCCGCGGCCGCGCTGGCGCACCTGCAGATCACCGGCATCGACTGCCATATCGGCTCGCAGATCACCGAGGTGTCGCCCTATCTGGAGGCGCTGGACAAGGTGCTCGACGTGGTCGAGGCGCTCGAGCGCGAAGGCATCGTTCTGTCGCATATCGATGTCGGCGGCGGGCTGGGCATCACCTATGACGACGAGACGCCGCCCGATATCACCGGCTTCGCGCGCACGCTGCTCGAGCGCGTGGCGCAGCGCGGCCACGGCCATCGCGAGGTACTGTTCGAGCCGGGCCGCTCGCTGGTGGGCAATGCCGGCGTGCTGCTGACGCGCGTCGAATTCCTGAAGCCGGGCGAGGCCAAGAACTTCTGCATCGTCGATGCGGCGATGAACGATCTGGCGCGTCCGGCGATGTACGAGGCCTTCCATCGGATCGAGCCGGTGGTGCCGCATGCGGGGACAAATCCGGGCGAGGCCGTGACCTACGACGTGGTTGGCCCGGTGTGCGAATCGGGCGACTGGCTCGGCCGCGATCGCGCGCTGGCGGTCGCGCCGGGCGATCTGCTGGCCGTGATGTCGGCCGGTGCCTATGGCTTCGTGATGAGCTCGAACTACAACACCCGCCCGCGCGCGGCCGAGGTGATGGTCGACGGCGAGACGGTGCATCTGGTGCGCGCCCGCGAGCGCGTCGAGGACCTGTTCCGCGACGAGAAGCTGCTGCCGCGCTAAGATCGCGACGACCCGTTCGGCGCGGGTGCGGCGCGGCCGGTCCCGCGCCACCACCACCACAGCCGCACCCCGAGCAACGCCGCGACCACCGCGGCGTAGATCGACACCTCGCCAAAATCGTTCTTGCCGGCCTTGTGCCACCAGTAGTGCAGGATCGCCAGCACCGCGATCGCATAGACGCTGCGGTGCAGGGCCTGCCAGCGCCGCCCGCCCAGGCGCCGCACCATCGCATGCGTCGAGGTCGCGGCCAGCGGCACCATCAGCACGAACGCCGCAAACCCCATCGTGATGAACGGACGCTTGAACACGTCCTTGGCCATATAGGCCAGGTCGAAGCCGCGGTCCACGCCGAGCCACAGCAGGAAATGCAGCGTGCCGTAGAAGAAGGCGAACAGGCCCAGCAACCGCCGTATCCGCAGCAGCCAGTTCCAGCCGCTCAGGCGCCGCAGCGGCGTCACCGCCAACGTCGCGCACAGCGTCACCAGCGTCCAGGTGCCGGTGGAGCGCGTGACGAATTCCAGCGGATTGGCGCCGTACTGGCCGGTCGCGCCAAGATAGACCAGCCGTGCGAACGGCAGCAGCGCCAGTACCCAGATCAGCGTCTTCAGCGCGCGCAGCCGCACCGGCGGCAAGGTGCCGGGCGTGGCG
>NZ_AMPR02000169.1:0-6693 GCF_000307735.3 Cupriavidus sp. HPC(L)
GCGCGTCTCGCGCCAGACCGGACGGCCCAGCGCGATGAAGCGGTTCAGCACCGGCGCGGCGAAGGTGCCGCGCGCCGCGGCCGGCAGCAGGCCGGCCTCGTCCAGCACCGACAGGTCGACGATGCTCTCGCCGATCGCGACGCCGACGCGCGGCGCCTGCGCGCCGTGCGAGAACACGCCATAGGGCAGGTTCTGCAGCGGGAAGTGGGTGGCGGCGTCGTTGGCCGATTCGATCCAGCTGCAGGAGGATTGGGCTTGAGTCATGGATGCAATGCGTTAAAGAGTGATGCGCCAGGTAGCGCGTTACGTAGCGTTACGTTGGTTCCGTCGTCCGCGTACGCCGGCCATCAGCGCACGTTCGGGTTGAAATGCTTCTTCAGCCCTTGCCAGCAGTGCTGATAGTCGGGCTGCAGCGCGGCCGATTCGGCGGCGAAGCGCGTGGGCCGGATCACCGTCGGCGTCTCGAACATGAAGGCCATCGTGTCGGAGATGCGGTGCGGCCTGGTGGTGTCCGCTTCAGAGGCACGCGCGAAGGTCTCGGCGTCGGGGCCGTGGCCGCTCATGCAGTTGTGCAGGCTGGCGCCGCCCGGGGCAAACCCTTCGGCCTTGGCGTCGTAGACGCCTTCGATCAGGCCCATGAACTCGCTGGCGATATTGCGGTGGAACCAGGGCGGGCGGAATGAGTGCTCCATCGCCAGCCAGCGCGGGCCAAAGATCACGAAGTCGATGTTGTCGACGCCCTCGGTATCGGACGGGCTGTGCAGCACCAGGAAGATCGACGGGTCCGGATGGTCGAAGCTGATCGAGCCGATCGTGTTGAAGCGGCGCAGATCGTATTTGTACGGCGCGTAGTTGCCATGCCAGGCCACCACGTCCAGCGGCGAATGATCGATCTTCGCGCGCCACAGATTGCCCTGGAACTTGGCCACCAGCTCGAAGTCGCCCTCGACGTCCTCGTACCAGGCCACCGGCGTCTGGAAGTCGCGCGGATTGGCCAGGCCATTCGAGCCGATCACGCCGAGGTCGGGCAGCTTCAGCAGCGCGCCGTAGTTCTCGCAGATATAGCCGCGCGCCTCGCCGTCGAGCAGCTCGACGCGGAAGCGCACGCCGCGCGGCACCACCGCGATCTCCTGCGGCTCGACCTCGAGCACGCCCAGTTCGGTGGCCAGGCGCAGCCGGCCCTGCTGCGGCACGATCAGCATCTCGCCGTCGGCGTTGTAGAAGAAGCGGCCCTGCATCGAGCGGTTGGCCAGGTACAGGTGGATGCCGCAGCCAACCATCGCGTCGGGGCCGCCGTTACCGCCCATCGTGACGATGCCGTCGATAAAGTCGGTCGGCGCGTCCGGCATCGGCAGCGGGCTCCAGCGCATCTGGTTCGGCGACGGCGCCACCTCGTCGAAGCGGCTGACGATTCGCGATTGCTCGATCTTGACGAAGGACTCGTGCACCGCCGCCGGGCGGATCCGGTACAGCCACGAGCGGCGGTTGTGCGCGCGCGGCGCGGTGAAGGCGGTGCCCGACAGCTGCTCGGCGTACAGGCCGTACGGCGCGCGCTGCGGCGAATTCTGTCCGACCGGCAGCGCGCCCGGCAGCGCTTCGGTGGCGAATTCGTTGGCGAAGCCGGACTGGTAGCGCAGCGCGCCGGTGTCGGTGTCTTGGCGTAGTGCTTGGGTCATGGTGGTCCTGACAGAGGTTCGGGAAGGGTTCTCGGAAAAAAGATCGGCTTGATGGATCGGCTTACGCCGGAACCGGAATCGGCACGGCGGCGTCCGCTTGCGGCCCCGGCACCGCGGGTGGCACCGCGGCGCGCGCCAGCGCCATCGCTTGCCGCAGTACCGCGGTGTCGCCGATATGGTTGGCCAGCAGCAGGATCAGCTGCGCGTTGGCGGCCTGGCTTTGCGCATCGCTCAGATCGCGATGCATCTCGAGCAGCGACTCGTAGACGTCGTCCGGCTGCGCGAGATTCGGTTCGGTGACGAGCCGCGCGTGCTGCGGCTGCGGCTCGGCCGGGGCCGCGCGCCACTGCACGTCGATCATGCCGAGCGCGCGGCGCAGCGCGGCCAGCAGCGCGTCGTGGTCGACCTCGCGCCAGCGTGCGCAGACATGCTGGTCCGGGCGCAGCAGATAGCAGGTGCCGGGCTGGCCGTCGTAGCGGCGCACGGCCAGGCCTTCGACGTCTTCGAGCACGACCGCGCCGCGCGGCAGCGTGGGCGTGGGCTGCGCCGATGGCGTCGGTGGCATCATGCAAACCACTTTCACCGGCACCGGCGCGGCGCTCAATTGTTCGAGCGCCGTGCGCGCCGCGGACGACAGGCCCTGCGCATCGGCGAACACCAGCGCGGTAAAGCCGTTGCCCAGATGCGGCAGCAGCCAGCTCTCGCGCTGCGCCTTGTCGCCGACCACGCGCACCGGCGCATCGGCGCAGACCGCGCCGGGCACCATCGCGCCGGCGAACGGCGCGCTGTCCGGCGTGTTCAGCGGCGAAGGCGCCAGCACGGTCGGCGTCGACAGCCGGCCGCTATTGACCAGCTGGCGCGCGAACGGATGCTGGCGCGCGAGCCGCAGCACGCTGTCGCGAAACACGCGGCTGGTGGCGCTCTTCGGCGTGATGAAATCGGTCGAGCGCGTCGAATGCAGGATGTTCTCGTCGGCCGCGTATTCGCGCTCGCTGGCATAGGTGTCGAGCAGCGCGTCGGGCGCCCGCCCTTCCAGCACCAGCCGCAGCTTCCACGCCAGGTTCTCCGCGTCCTGCACGCCGCTGTTGGCGCCGCGCGCGCCGAACGGCGACACCCGATGCGCGGCGTCCCCGGCGAACAGCACACGGCCATGGCGAAAACGCTCCATCCGCTGGCACGAGAAGGTGTAGACGCTGACCCATTCGAGCTCGAACTGCGCGTCGGGCCCGAGCAGCGCGCGCAGCCGCGCCAGCACGCGTTCGGGCTGACGCTCCTGTTCGGGATCGGCATCCCAGCCCAGCTGGAAATCGATGCGCCAGATATTGTCCGGCTGCCGATGCAGCAGCACCGACTGGTTGCGGTTGAACGGCGGATCGAACCAGAACCAGCGCTCGGCCGGGAAGCCGGCGGCCATCTTCACATCGGCGATCAGGAAGCGGTCGCGGAAGGTCCGGCCCTGGCTTTGCAGCCCCATCAGCTGGCGCACGGGACTGCGCGCGCCGTCCGCCACCACCACGTAGCGTGCCGGCAGCGTGTAGTCGCCATCCGGCGTCGACACCGTCAGCACGACATGATCTTCCTGCTGGCGCAGCCCGCTGACGCCATGACGCCAGCGCAGTTCGAGTCCTTCCAGTTCGGCGGCCCGATCGACGAGATAGCCCTCGACGTAGTACTGCTGCAGGTTGATGAAGGCAGGACGATGGTGACCGCTCTCCGGCAGCAGATCGAAGCTGTAGACCTGCTCCTGGTCGAAGAACACGCGGCCGACGTGCCAGCGCACACCCTTGTCGACCAGCCGCTCGCCGCAGCCGAGGCGATCGAAAATATCGAGCGTGCGCTTGGCGAAGCAGATCGCGCGCGAACCGCTGGCCAGCGTGCAGTCGTCATCGAGCAGCACCACCGGCACCTGCTGCTGCGCCAGGTCGATCGCCGTGGCGAGGCCGACCGGACCGGCCCCGATCACGACCACCCGCCGTACCGCGGGCCGCGCGTCCGGCTGCTGCTCGGCGCAGCGCCGGTAGGCGAAGGTGCGGGCCTGGTAGTTGTCGCCTGCCTCGGCCGTGGTTTCCTCAGCTGTGGTTTCCATGTCGTCTCCCTCCGGCCGTCGCGCCCGCTGTCCCGCGGACTGCGGCGGCCAGCATGCCGCGCCTTCAGTCCTGCAGCGCGGCCCACATTTCCTTGTCGCGCTCGGCGGTCCAGATGCGCGGATGCTTGATGCCACTGGCCTCGTCATAGGCGCGCGCCACGTCGAACGGCAGGCAATGCTCGTAGATGAAGACGTGGCCGAACTTCGGATCCATCGCCGCGCGCGTATGCGCCATCGCGCCCTTCAGGTCCAGCTTCTGCGCCACCGCCTCGCGGCCGCGCTGCAGCAGCGTGCTGACGAAATCGCGCGTGTAGGCGAGGCCCTTGTCGACCTGTTCCGGCGTGGTCAGCGCAGGTCCGCGTCCCGGCACCAGCGCCTGCGGCTGCAGCGCGCGCAGCGCGTCGAGCGTCGCCGGCCATTCCTCCAGCTGCGCGTCGCCGCAATAGCAGGCCGCGTCGTACTCGACCAGGTCGCCGGAGAACAGGATCTTCTGCGACGGAATCCAGACCACGGTATCGCCCTTGGTGTGGCCCGGACCGAGATGCAGGATCTTGACCTCGAGCTTGCCGAGGAACAGCGTCAGCTCGCGCTCGAACACCAGGTTCGGCCACGTCAGGCCCGGCACGGTCTCCACGCCGGCGAACAGCCGCGGGAACCGCTCGATCTCGGACTTCATGTCGGCCTCGCCCCGCTCGACGATCATCTCGTACGTGCCGCGGCTGGCGATCACGTTCTGCGCGCCTTCGCCGAAATAGGCCGAGGCGCCCAGCACGCGCACCGCGTGGTAGTGCGACAGCACCACGTGCTTGATCGGCTTGTCGGTCACGCTCCGGATGCGCGCGATCAGGTCCTGCGCCATCGCCGGCGTGGCGGTGGTGTCGACGATCAGCACGCTGTCGTCGCCGATCACCACGCCCGAGTTCGGATCGCCCTCGGCGGTATAGGCGTAGGCGTTGTCGGACAGTTTGGTGAAGGTGACCTGTTTCGCTTCGAGGTCGGCTTGCGACGCAAAGGCTTTGGACATGGGGTTGTCTCCGTTCTGCTTGTAGCTGCCGGGGCTCCGCTGTGGGCCCCGCCCTGCTGGCTGGCCTTCCCAGCATAGGCCCGAGGCGTGCCGGCTGGGGCTCCGCCTCATTAATTACGGATTGTGAAACGAATTTACCGAATCGTAATCAGCGGCACGAAGGGTGTCAATCGGATCCGGCCCCAAAGTCCGACGAAGAACAGCAACAGGACCAGGAACAGCACGAGGACGAGGACCAGGACGAGGACGAGGGCAGCCATTGGCGGCACGGCGGCGTGCGCGCGGCGCCGGGTGCCGGTCTCAGGAAACGGAAAAGGAGGGAGAAGAAGGCGGAGCAGAAGGCGGGAGCGCGTCCGGACGAACGAGCCGGATCACGCCGCACGCGGTCGGACGCCGCGCGGTGCCAACACCAGCGGCCGGACGAACGCCGGCCGCCAAGGGAACAATGACAGGATCAGACGGGCTTCTGGCCTTCGCCCTGCGGGGAGCCCATGCCGCCCGCGCCGGACGTTCCGCCGCCGGAGGAGGCGGACGAAGCCGAGGACGCCGAGGCGCCGCCGGCCGGACCGGCCATCGAGGCGGCAGTCACGCCGCCGTTGCGGCTGGCGATGAAGGCATTGACGTCCTGCGCCAGATGCTGGGGGGCAAGCACCACCTCCAGACCGAGCGCCTCGCAGGCGGCCAGGAAGGTGCTCATACGCGGATCGGCCTGGCCCGACTCCGCACGCAGATACGCCTCCCGGGAGATCCCGGCCTTGCGGGCGACGTCCTCCTGCTTGAGCTTGCGCGCTCGGCGCAACGCCCGCAGTTGCCGGAACGGTTCGCTAGCGCCTCGTGGCACGGCTGTACTGTTCATATCGGTCTCCAGTCACCAAAAAAGAAAGTGCGCGGACGTGCATTCGAGTATAGAGCACACGTCGCGTTCCGTATGTAATCAGGGAAACACTTTTACAGATTTCACGATTTGTGCCGGTTGGCTTTCCTCCAGCCCCTGCCGTCTCGATATCGGGCCCTTTGAAGTGCCCGTGCTTCCACAATAGCGAATCGACCTCGTTAGCGCCAAGTTCGGTTTGACAGACCGACCGGTCGTGCTATTCTTCCGAGCATGCAAAAAGGCCAGCTAACGCGCAGCGCAATCATCGCTCAGGCATTCGATACCGCCACGCGGATCGGATTCGAGCAGCTGTCGCTTGCCGAACTGGCCGCCAGCACGGACATGTCCAAGAGCGGCCTGTACGCGCACTTCAAGTCGAAGGAGGCCCTGCAGCAGGCAGTGCTGGAACTGGCGATCGAGCGCTTCACGGCGATGGTGGTGCAGCCCGCGCTGCGCCAGCCGCGCGGCGTGCCACGTCTGCGCGCGCTGTTCGAAGGACAGCTCGAATGGATCGGCAGCACCGACTCCGGCGGCCGCTGCCTGTTCATGGCGCTGGGCCAGGAATATCGCGACCGGCCGGGCGTCATCCGCGACATGCTGGTCCGCGCGCTGAAGGACTGGAACGGCATCGTGGTCCGCGTGGCGACGGACGCAATCCAGGATGGCGGCCTCGGGGCGGACGAGGAACCGCGCCAGATCGCCTTCGAGATGGCCGGCATCGTGATGGCCTTCCAGCAATCGCTGAAGATGCTCGGGCGCGCCGACGCCCAGGCGATGGCGCGCCGCGCCTTCCAGTCGCTGGTGACACGCGGCAAACGCGCGGCCGCATAGCTTGCTGGGGTCACCGGCGCGGAACCGTTTTGCGCTGGTCCACGCGGCAACGTTTTCGATCGGTAACATTTTCGCCGATAAATAGCACGACCGGTCGGTCTTATCGAGGCCCGAGAGAGATGCAGGAGGGGCCGCGCAGCGAGGTCGACGGGCCAGGGATGGAACCGCAAACGGAGTGAATATCGTGACACAGGCCCTGTCT